>JBBSEE010000001.1:0-29594 GCA_038239995.1 Chloroflexia bacterium
CAGGCGGTGCAGCAAGCCCTGAACCTAACCCGCGCCAACCTAGAGGAGACCCGCCGTTCGGTGCTGGACTTGCGGGCCGCCCCGCTGGAAGGGCGCAGCCTTGCCGAGGCCCTCACCGCGCTGGCTGAGGCGTTGAAGCAGCAACACGTGCAGGTGGCCCTCACCACCGTAGGGGCGAACCAGCCGCTGCCGCCCCGCATCGAAGTGGGGATGTACCGCATCGCCCAAGAAGCCCTCACCAACATCGTGCAGCACGCCCACGCGCGGCGGGTCAACATCGAACTGAGCATCAGCGCGGCGGGGGTGCGACTGCTGGTGCAGGACGATGGGGCAGGCTTCGCCCCCGACACAGTGACGGCGGGCCGCTACGGGCTGATTGGCCTCAACGAGCGGGCGCGGCTGCTGGGTGGGCGGCTCGACTTGCAGACCACCCCCGGCGCGGGCACGCGGCTGGAAGTGAACGTGCCATTGGACAAACGTACATGAGCGAACCGATACGTATCCTCGTCGCCGACGACCATCCCGTGGTGCGCGAGGGGTTGGTGGCGATTCTCAGCACCCAACCCGACTTCCTCGTGGTGGGCGAAGCGGTCACGGGGCGGGAGACGGTGGAGCGGGCCTTGACCCTGCGCCCCGACGTGCTGCTGCTCGACCTTGCGATGCCGGAGCTAGACGGAGTGGAGGCCTTGCGCCGGATACGGGCGCGTAACCCCGCGATACATGTGATTGTGTTCACCGCCTTCGACACCGATGAGCGCATCCTCGACGCGGTGCGGGCGGGGGCGCAAGGTTATCTGCTCAAGGGTGCCCCCCGCGAGGAGATATTCCGCTCCATTAGGGTGGTCAGCGCGGGTGGGGCGTTGCTGCAACCGATGGTCGCCTCCCGTCTGCTGCACCACCTCAGCGAACGCGATGGCGACCTGCCCGGCCAGCGGCTAACCCCGCGCGAGCAGCAGGTGCTGGAACTGCTGGCGCAGGGCAAGGCGAACAAGGAGATTGCCGCCGCCCTCGTGGTCAGCGAACGTACCGTCAAGTTCCATGTCAGCACGGTGATGAAGAAGCTAGGGGCGGCCAATCGCACCGAGGCGGTCAGCATCGCCGCCCAGCGTGGGCTGATTGCGCTACACATTGCCTAAACCTGTACCAAAGTACAGGCGGCAAACTGGCCCGATGCGCGATGCAGGCGGGCCGCGCAATTTGTTATCCTATAAGCGTGGCTAGCGAGACGCAGCCAGAGAGGGGACGAAAGTGAACAGTATTGACGATTTGATGACCGCCATCAAAGCGGGCGACGAGGCGAAGGTGGAGAAGTTGCTGGCGGATGACCCCCAGCTAGCTAGCGAGTACGACGCGCGAGGCCGCACCCCGCTGCACATCGCCGCCTACCTCGGCCACCGCGCGATTGCCGATTTGCTGCTGGTCAGCGGCGCGGACCTCCACGCCCGTTCGCGCAACGAGCTAAACAATCAGCCCCTGCATATGGCGGCGGCGGGTGAACAGGGCGAGATGCTGGCCCATCTCATCAGCAAGGGCGCGGATGTGAACTCACGCGAGATAGACGGCTACACCTGCATCCACGAGGCCGCCTTGCTGGGGCAACTAGACATGGTGGAAACCCTGCTCGCCAACGGGGCGGAGATAAACAGCCGTAAGGATGACGGCAAGACTCCTTTGACCCTAGCAATCGAGAAGGGGCAAGAGCAGGCCGCCGCGTGGCTACGCCAACATGGCGGCATCGAATAGAGGAGCGTAACGATGAGCAAAGTTGCATTGATAACTGGCGCGAGTCGGGGGCTGGGTGAGGTGGTTGCCAGCTTCCTTGCCGCGCAGGGGTACGATGTGGTGATTACCGCGCGGGGCGAGGCCGCATTGCAGGCGGTGGCGGATAGGCTACGCGGCTACGGTGGCGCGGTGGTCGCCCTAGCCGGGGATGTGGCCGACCCCGCGCATCGGCAGCGGCTGGCGCAGGCGGCGGCAGAGTTGGGCGGGCTGCACCTGCTGTTCAATGGCGCGTCTGACCTCGGCCCCAGCCCGATGCCCTATTTGGCCGACTACGACCTCGCGCGGCTGGCCGAGGTGCTGAAGGTCAACCTGCTATCGCCGCTGGGGCTGATACAGCAGACCCTGCCGCTGCTCAAGGATAGTGGCGGGCTTGTAGTGAACATCTCCTCCGACGCAGCGGTGGCGGGCTACGAGGGCTGGGGCGGCTATGGGGCTAGCAAGGCGGGGCTAGACTTGCTCTCCCTCACCCTTGCCCACGAACTGAGCGGCAGCGCGGTCAGTGTGGTGGCAGTTGACCCCGGCGATATGCGTACCCAGATGCACCAAGATGCCTTCCCCGGCGAGGACATCTCCGACCGCCCCCTGCCCGATGTGACCCTGCCCTTCTGGGCGTGGCTGCTGGGCCAAGAGCGGGCGGCGATAAACGGCAAGCGTTATCAAGCCCAAGCGGAGCGGTGGGAGGTTTAGGGTGAAGAGTGATGTGCTATACTTCGACCGCCCCGCCGCCCTGCAAGCGACCGCCCCCGCCGAGACGCGGGGATTGGCGCGGGACGAGGTGCGCCTGCTGGTCAGCACCCCGCGCGGCCACACCCACGCCCGCTTCGACGAACTGGCCCGCTTCCTCTGCCCCGGCGACCTGCTAGTGGTGAACACCAGCGCGACCCTGCCCGCCAGCCTGCCCGCCGCGCACAAGGATGGTGAGTTCATCGTCAATCTATCCACCCGCTACGGCGCGGGGCTGTGGCTGGCCGAACCGCGCTACAGTGCCGCCCAACCCGGCCCCCTCCCCCTATACGCGGGCGACAGGCTGCGGGTGGCCGATTTGCCCGCGCGGCTGGTCGCCCCCTATCCCGCTATCCCCCGCCTGTGGTTCATCCACTTCGACGGCGATATCGCGACGGCGATGGCGCGGCATGGGCAGCCGATACGCTACGGCTATATGCCGCATCGCTACCCCCTATCCGCCTACCAGACCATCTTCGCCCACGTGCCGGGCAGCGCGGAGATGCCCTCAGCGGCCCGCCCCTTCACCCCCCGCGTGCTGGACTCGCTGCGGGCGCGGGGGGTGGCCCTTGCGGAGATTACCCTGCACACCGGGGTGAGCAGCCTCGAAGTGGAGGCGGAGGAGATAGAGCAGCACCCCCTCTACGCCGAGCCGTTCGCTGTCCCCGCCACCACCGCTGAGGCAGTCAACGCGACGCGGGCAGGGGGGCGGCGGGTCATCGCGGTTGGCACTACCGTGGTGCGGGCCTTGGAGTCGGCGTGGGATGGCGGGCAAGTCCGCGCCGCGCGGGGCTTCACCCGCCGCTATGTGCATCCCGCGCAAGGGGTGCATACGATTGATGGGCTGCTCAGTGGCCTGCACGACCCGATGGCGAGCCACTTGGCGATGCTCTACGCGGTTGCGGGCGAACCGCTCATCCGTGAGGGTTACGCGGCAGCGATTGCCGCAGGCTACTTGTGGCATGAGTTCGGCGACAGTCATCTGATATTGCCAGAGAGGAAGATAAACCATGAACCGAGCCGAGTTCGGGGCGTGGATTGAGCGGCTGGGACAGGCATGGGAAGCGAGTGACCCCGACGCGGCCACCGCCCTGTTCACCACCGATGCCCGCTATCACGAAAACCCTTTCGCCGCCCCAATGCAGGGCCAAGCAGCCATCCGCGAGTATTGGGCCGATGTGCCGCGCAGCCAGCGCGAGATTAGCTTCCAGTTCGACATCCTGCTGGTCGAGGGTGATAGCTGCATCTTCCACTGGCGGGCCAGCTTCACCCGTATCCCCAGCGGCGCGGCGGTACGGCTGGACGGCGCGACCCTCATATCGCTGAACCCGCAAGGCCAATGCTACCTCCTGCGCGAGTGGTGGCACCGGGAAGAACAGTTATGAGTTTTGAGTTTTGAGTTATAATAGGAGTTACGCAGGTGGCGGGTGGAATTATGCCTAATGACGTAGGGGCGAATCGCATCCGCCCTGCCCAACTGCGTAACTCCTATATAATAGGAGTTACGCAGTTGCAGGCGGATTATGCCGGTTGGCGGTCATCCACGTCTAATTAGGTAGGGTGGGCGGCCTGCCCTGCTGAAGAGTATCAATTGCCACTTGGAGCCAGCAACATAGACAGTTATACCAATTAGCTGAGGAGATGGTATAATTTGTGTAGGGGCGCAGATTTATTGCGCCCATCCGTTTTTCCCAGCACCATAACTAATTGGTAACAGTTATTATCCTGTCCGCTTGTCCGCTTTCAAGTCCGCTGGCGGTAAGTTCGTCGCTCAAGATGAACATTGATATAGGCTAACAGGGTGGGCCGCCGCCCACCCCTACCCATCCGTTGGCGCGTCCGTTTTCTACCAACTGCGATTGTAACGTAAAAGGGAGGAACCGATGTGGAATCCGGAGCAGTACCACCGCTACAGCGACGAGCGTAGCCGCCCCTTCTATGAGTTGCTGGCGCAGGTGCGGCTTGACGATCCGCGCGTGATTGCCGACCTCGGCTGCGGGTCGGGCGAGTTGACCGCCGTGCTAGCCCAACGCTGGCCGTCCGCCCGCATCTATGGAGTGGACAACTCGGCAGAGATGCTGGCCGCCGCCCAGCCCCACACCATTGCGGGGCGGCTCACCTTCGCGCATGGCGACCTCGCCACATGGTCGCCGCCCGCGCCGCTGGACTTGCTGTTCTCCAACGCGGCCCTCCACTGGGTGCCGGAGCATCACCAACTGCTGCCCCACCTAGTCGGCCTGCTCGCGCCTGCGGGGGTACTCGCCTTCCAAGTGCCGGGTAACTTCGACCAGCCCACCCATACTATTCTGGCGGAGCTACGCACCAGCCCGCGCTGGGCCGCCCAAGTGGGCAACGGGGTAGTCCGCAGCGGCAGCGTACAGTCGCTGGCATGGTACTTCGAGTTGCTGACGGGGTTGGGGATGAGGATGGATGCGTGGGATACTACCTACCTGCACGTGCTGCAAGGCGAGGATGCCGTCCTAGATTGGGTGAAGGGCACGGCACTACGCCCCGTGATTGCCGCACTGGATGAGGCCGAGCAGGTCGAGTTCATCGCCGAGTACGCGGCGCGGCTGCGTGATGCCTACCCTCGCCGCGACTATGGCACCCTACTCCCCTTCCGCCGCCTCTTCGTGGTAGCAGAAAAGATTTTAGATTTTGGATTAGGGTTACGCGGTTGCGGGTGGATTTGTACCTGATGACGTAGGGGCGAATCGCATCCGCCCTGTCCAACTGCGTAACTCGTATCCAAAATCTAAACTCGCCTTCAGCCCCACCGCCTGTATCAGTGACTTGTTTACCCCCGCCACCGGGGCTTGCATGGTGATATGCGGCTTGGCGAGGAAGCTGATGTTCACATCGGTAATCGGGGTGAAGTTCACGCCGGGCAGTTCCAGCAGCACGTCGCGGATGTTCATGCTGACGTTGGCAAAGTGGGCACTGCCGCTCATCTCAAAGTTGGGCAGGATGAAATAGAGTGGCACCTGCTTCTTGGCAACGTAGGCGTAGAACCGCTGGCGAGGCGATTGGTCGAGGTCATCGTGGGGGATGATGAACAGAATGGCACTCTTGTTAATCCGCAGGGCACTGATAGACATCGCTTGGGTGAGCGAACCGTGCAGGTTGGTGCTGGTCACGTCACTGAGCATCAGGGCCGAGGTCGAGGTATTCATCTCATCGAGCAAGCGGGTCTGGCGCGAGGTGGTGTAGCCAGTGATGCGGTGGTCAACCGTGAACAACTCCACCATCATCCGATTCTCTGGTGTAGGGTACATAAACGCCTCCCATCATCGGGGAACAAGCCGATAATATAGCATTATAATGCAGGCTGATGAAGAAGGCAAGAGGGCTAACGTATCACCTCGCCAGTAAGCGGCGGCGGGGCAATCGGTTGGGGGCTGAATTGGTAGGCGGCCAGCAGTTGGGGGGCGATATGCTGCGCCGTCGCCTCGTCAGCGGCGTGGATGGTGAGCAGCGGTTCGCCCGCTTGCACCGCATCGCCCACCTTCTGGTGCAACACGAAGCCGACCCGTAGGTCTATCTGCGCCCCTTTCACCGTGCGCCCCGCCCCCAACGCGACACTGGCCCGCCCCAGCATCTCCGCATCTAGTGAGGATATGTACCCTGTGGACGGGCTGGGCAGCGGGGTCTGCTGCGGGGCGGTGGGCAGCCGAGCGGGGTCGTCAATCACCCGCACATCGCCGCCCTGATTGATCACCATCTGGCGCAGCATCTCTAGGGCTGCCCCCGATGCGCGGGCTTGATTGAGGCGAGCATCCGCATCGGCTGCATCGCCCGCCACCCCTGCCATCAGCAACAACTCGCGGCCCAGATGTACCGCCTCGTCCCAAAGGTCAGCAGGCCCACCCCCACGCAAGGTCTCCACCGCCTCCCCCACCTCTAGCGCGTTGCCAATCGCCCACCCCAGCGGCTGGTCCATGCCCGACAGCACCGCGGCCACAGGTAGGCCCACCTGTCGGCCCAACGCCACCATCTGCGCGGCCAGCGCGGTGGCCTGCTCAAGCGTCTTCATGAACGCGCCCCGCCCATGCTTCACATCCAGCACCACCCCGCTCGCCCCTGCCGCTATTTTCTTCGACATGATGCTGGCGGCAATCAGCGGTAGCGCGTCCACCGTGCCGGTCACATCGCGCAGGGCATACAGCTTGCCGTCCGCGGGGGCGAGGGCGGCGGATTGAGCGGTAATCACGAGGCCAACCCGCCGTACCGCGTCAATGAATTGGTCGGGGTCGAGGTTGACGTTGAAGCTGGGGATGGACTCCAGCTTATCAATCGTGCCCCCGCTGAAGCCGAGGCCGCGCCCGCTCATCTTGCCAATCGGCACCCCCGCGGCGGCGACCGCGGGGGCGACTACCAATGTGGTCTTGTCGCCCACCCCGCCGGTGCTGTGCTTGTCGCCAATGAAGGGTAGGCCGGTGGCACGGCGTAGGTCGAGGTGTTCGCCGCTGGCTACCATCTCCATCGTCAAGGCGGCGGTTTCGGTCGGGTTCAGCCCCCGCAGCACGATTGCCATCAGCCATGCGGATATTTGGTAGTCGGGAATGTTGCCGCGCGTGTAACCCTGTATCATGTAGGAGATTTGCTCACGGCTGAGGGTCTGACCATCACGCTTGGCGATGATGATGTCCACCGCGTTCATCGCGCGTCCTCCTCGGCGGGCAAGGGGGTGGTGCCGCGCTTGAAGCTCACTTCGGTGCTACGTACCGGCTGGGGGAGGGTGGGCGATGCTCCCTCCGGCACAGCGGGCAGGGCTTCGCTGAGGCTGAGGTCTTCGCGGCCCAACAGCGTGGTGGCGTTCACCAGCGTGCCACCCCGATAGTAGAGGCGCGGCAGGCGGGGGGCGAGGGCGCAGCTAAGTTCGTAGCTAATCGTGCCACATAGCTCGGCCAGTTCGTCCAGTCCGATGTACTGTTCGCCCTGCGCCCCCACTATCACCACCTCATCTCCCTCGGCCACATGGGGAAGGTCGGTCACATCGGCGGCGGACTGGTCCATGCTGATGCGGCCAATCAGGGGGGCGGATTGGCCGCCAATCAGCACACGGCCACGCCCCCCCAACTCGCGCCGATAGCCGTCGGCATAGCCAATCGGCACGGTGGCGACAAGGGTGGGGCGGGTGGCAATGAAGGTGCGACCATAACCGACGCTGTCGCCGGGGGCAATTTGGACGAGGCGGGCGACATGGCTACGGATGCTCAACACGGAAGTGAGGGCCACTTCGCTGGCGGCGCGGACGGCGGGCGAGGGGTAGAGGCCGTGCAGCAGCAACCCACAGCGCACGAGGTTGAAGTGACCGGCGGGGGCGGTGATAGTGGCCGCGCTGTTGTCGGCATGAAGGATGGGGAAGCGCAGTCCGCGTTCGGCCAGCATCTCGCGCCCCGCGTTGAAGTGGGCAAGCTGGGTGTGGACGAAGCTCTGGTCGGCATCGTCGGCGGTGGCAAGGTGGGTGTACAGCCCCTCGGTATGCAGGTTACGCATGGTGGCGAGGGCGGTGGCAAGTTCGCTCAGTTCGGGGGCGGGGCGGCCAAAGCGGTGCAACCCACTGTCCAGCTTGATATGCACCGGGCTGGTCACGCGACACTGGAAGGAGATGTTGTCTAGGGTGTGGGCCAGTTCGAGCGAGTTGACCGTGAGGGTAAGGTGATGCGCGACTGCCGCCCCTGCCTCGGAGGGGGCGGCGTGGCCCATTACCAAGATGGGGTGGCGGATACCGGCGAGGCGCAGTTGCACCCCCTCGTCCACCAACGCGACCGCCAGCCAAGTCGCCCCACTATCCAGCGCGGTGCGGGCGAAGGCGGGTGCGCCGAGGCCATAGGCGTTGGCCTTGACCACCGCCATCAGTTCCACCTCGCGGCCTAGCCAACCCTTCAGGCTACGCACGTTGGCGGAGAGGGCATCGAGGTTGACTTCCGCTCTGGTGACTCGGCCAGACCACATTCGGTTTACTCCAATACACTGAGGGCAAGGGGGATGTACATCAGCAAATCACCGGCCAACAGGCCGACTGCGCGGCTGAGGCCCATGCTCTCGGCCCCCAACTGGGCGGCGCGGGCGTGCAGGTAAACCCCCGCGACCGCCGCTTCGGGCGCGGTCAACCCCTGCGCCAGCAGCCCGGCGATGATACCGGCCAACACATCGCCGCTGCCCGCAGTGGCAAGTAGGGCACTGGCGTAATCGCTGCGGGCGTAGCGTACCTGTCCGCCCTCTGCGCTGGCTATCAAAGTGTGCGCCCCCTTGAGGATGATGGTGTGCCCGAAGCGGCGCACCGCCGCGCCAATCGCCGCCGCGCGGTCGCGCTGCACGCTCTCTGCACTGTACTCCTTACCCAGCAGGCGGGCCAGTTCGCCGGGGTGGGGGGTCAGCACCGTCTCGGCGGGGAGATGCTCCCACCACTTGTCGCCATCCAGCGCGGCCACCGCGTTCAGCCCATCAGCATCCAGCACCATGCGGTCGGGCAAGGCAGGCTTGCTGGGCTGCTCCTTACCCTCACTCTTCTTTTCGTTGGTGGCAGGGCGATTGAAGCCGAGGCCGGGCGAGTTCGCTTTGTGGCTCCGCGCCGCCTCGCGCTGCACCCCCAGCAGGCGGTAGACGAACGCCTGCGTCTCCTTCTCTTGCCCAATGCCGGGGCCGAGCAGCAGCACGTTGTAGCCCTTGTCCGCAATCGCCTTCGCCACCATCTCGTCGGCGCGAGTGGCAATCACCCCCATATCGGTAGGCAGGGGCAAGAAGGTGGACTCGGTGAGCTTAATCTGGAACAGTTCCAGCAAATCGCCTGCGGTCGCCAGTGTGGTCAGCCCCGCGCCCACCCGCATCGCCGCGCTGGTGGCTAGATACGCCGCGCCGGTGTAGTTGATGCTGCCCGCGACCACCAGACACTTGCCGAAGCTGCCCTTGTTCGCGTCATCCTTGCGCTCCGGCAAGAGGCGGGCGACCCAATCGGGGGTGATGTCTTGCCAATTGCTCATCTGCACATCTCCTATCCAAAACAATCCAAAATCTAAAATCCCAATGTCCAGCACCTCGACCTTGCCCGCCGCCTTCGCCCCCTCGCCTTGCAGCAGTCCGGGTTTGAGGTAGGCGAAGGTGCAGGTGAGGTTGGCCCGCACATAATCGGGGCTAATCGCCGCGCCGGTATCCGCGTCTATGCCGGTGGGGATGTCTACCGCGACCAGCGGCGGGCGGCTCTCCTCCATCTCGCCTTGTACGTTGAGGAGTTCGCCCAATACATCTTCAAGGTCGGCGGGAAACGGGCCGTGCTGGCCGGTGCCGAGGAGCGCATCTACTACTATATCGGCGGCGTAGAGCAAGTCGTTCAGCTTCTCTTGATGATAGTCGCGGGCGGCAAGGTAGATAGGCAAGCCCGCCGCGATTGCCTCGCCCAACGGCCAATCGCTCTCCGCCGCAGGGTTGGTATTGCGCTTCCAGATGTATAGGCAGATATGGGCAGGGTCCAGCTTGGCGGCTAGTTGCCTAGCGCAGACGAGACCGTCACCCCCATTGTTGCCGGGGCCGATTAGCACCAACACGCGAGGGTCGGCTTTGCCCTCTAGCAGATGCAGCACATGGTCGGCCACCCCTGCCCCCGCCCGCCGCATCATCTCGTCGTAGCTGAGACCGCGGGCGTTGGCAGCGGCTTCAAGTTCGCGCATCTGGGCACTGGTTACGGTTTGCATAGTTTTATCCTCGGTAATCTGGCAAAGCCGCCAGCGGACTTGAAAGCGGACAAGCGGACGGCGTTGATGCGGGGCACGCGGTGATTTCCGATGAGCATTGATGCGCTTCAGCAGGGCGGATACAATTCGCCCCAACGCCAGCCGCAGTCTCCGCTGCTCCGCTGAACTTAATCCGCTGGCGGGTCGGCGGGGCGTGATAAATCCGCGCCCCTACGCTAGCCAATCCGTTTATCCGTTTTTTCAATCCGTTGGCCGTAGTCACGATGAGCATGGGTGAGCCTCGGCAGGGCGTGATAAATCACGCCCCTACGTCAAGCCTTCCGCGTTTTCCGCACTCTTCCGCGTTTTCCGCGATTCTAAACCCTCGATGCACCTTGATGCGCGTCAGCAGGGCGGGATAAATCCGCGCCCCTACTAAGCCTCTAACTCAAACCTCAAACCTCAAACCTTACTCATGCCTCATGCCTCATTGCTGGTCACGGGCGAAAGCATCGTATGCCCCCTCGCCGCTGGCGGCCATCACCATCGCGATGCCGATAGTGCGCTCGTGGGTGAGGCTGACCGCCCAACGGGTGAGGTTGATTTGGCGGGCGCGGGCGGCAGCTTGACCGTGCAGGTAGACCATCGGTCGCCCGCGGCGGTCAATGATAATCTCGATTTCCTGCCAGCGGATGCCGCGAATGCCGGTACCTAGCGTCTTGCTGACCGCTTCTTTGGCGGCAAAGCGCACCGCTAGCTCGGATACCCGCCCGCGACAGTATTGCCGCTCCGCCTCAGTGTAGATGCGGTGCAGGAACTTGTCGCCCCACCGCTCGATGACCTCGATGATGCGCGGTATCTCGATGATGTCCACCCCGCATTGCAGGTTGTCGGTGACGAACGCCTCGGTATCCACGCGGGCGATGAAGGGGGGAAGGTTGGCGGAGAAAGGGAACATGGTTAATTCCTACCCATGCCCGCGTACTCGAAGCCCGCCTCGCGGATTTCCGCCGGTTCGTACAGGTTGCGGCCATCCACCAATAGCGGGCGGTGCATACCCTGCTTCACCCGCTCCATGTCCAGTTGCTTGAACTCGTTCCACTCGGTGAGCAGTAGCACTGCATCCGCCCCCGCCGCCGCCTCATAAGCATCAGTGCATAGCTGGAGGGCGGGGAACTGGCGGCGGGCCACATCCATCGCCATCGGGTCGTAGGCGCGGACCGTCGCCCCGCCCGCCAGCAAACCCGTGATAATGTCAATCGAAGGAGCCTCGCGCATATCGTCGGTGTTCGGCTTGAAGCTGAGGCCCCAGAGGGCGATTTGCTTGCCCTTCAGGTCGCCGCCCAGTAGCTTCTTCACCTTGTCCACGAAGTAACCGCGCATCGCATTGTTAATCGTGATAATCGAGTGGAACAGGGTGGCATCCACATTGTGGTCGGCGGCGACCATTGCCAGCGATTTCACATCCTTGGGGAAGCAACTCCCACCATAGCCGATACCGGCGTTGAGGAACTGGGGGGCGATGCGCTTGTCGTAGCCCATCCCCTGCGCGACTTGCTTCACATCCGCGCCGAGGTGTTCGCACATTAGGGCGATTTGATTGATGAAGCTGATGTAGTTGGCGAGGATGGCGTTGGAGGCGTACTTAATCATCTCCGCGGTGCGTAGGTCGGTGATGAGGATGGGAGCCTTGAGCGGCTCGTACAGCTTGGCGACTGCTTCGGCGGCGGTGCGGTCGGCAGAGCCAATCACCACGCGGTCAGGGTTGAGGAAGTCGGCAATCGCTTGGCCCTCGCGCATGAACTCTGGGTTGGAGACCACCGCGTAGGTTTGGCTGTCGTTGACATGCTGGGCGATAATCTCATGCACCCAATCGCCCGTGCCAATCGGCACCGTACTCTTGTTCACAATCACGGTGTGGCCGTGCAGGTGCTGGGCAATGGCGGTGGCCGCGGATTCGACGTAGCTCATGTCGGTATGGCCGTCCGGTGCTTCGGGGGTGCCTACCGCGATGAACACAAAGTCGGCATCAGGTATCCCCTCGGTATAGTCGGTGGTGAAGTAGAGGCGACCCGCCTTCTGGTTGCGATGCACGATTTCCTCCAGCCCCGGCTCGTAGATGGGCATCTCGCCGCGCCGCAGTTGCTCCACCTTAGCAGCGACCACATCTATGCAGGTGACATGGTTGCCGAGGTCGGCAAAGCAGGCGGCGGCGGGCAGGCCCACGTAGCCGGTGCCTACAACGCAAATCTTACTCAAGGTTCATGTTCCTTTCTCTATGCACGGATAACTGCCGCAAGTCAGCGGGCTTGCAGCGAAACGTTGGTAACTACGGAGTGATAGTCGTGCCCAGCGGCGTATATCTCTAGCTTGACGATGCGCTTCATCCCCTTCAGCCCCGGCAAATCCAGCAGGTTGGCTATCTCCACGTGTACCCACTGGTCGCCCGCGATTTGCTGGCCGATGTTGGGGTCAATCGGCTTGGGGCCGGGAGTGAAGTAGTAGCGGTACTCCCACGGGATTTCGTTGTCGCTATCGCCGGTCTTATAGGTGAACTTGAAGATGAGCGGGGCTTCCACCCCCGCGTCGCCGAGGCCTGCCACAGTTTGGGCAAGCAAGCGTACATCGGCGGACAGGCGAATCTTGCCCGCCGGGATGTAGGGGCTGAGGTCGCGGTCGAGTTGCTGGCCGATGGCGATGGAGGCGTAGTCAGTGGTGCCGCAGCAGCGGTAGAACTCGGCGGCGTGGACGCGGGCGTTGACTAGGGTATTCAGCGTGTCGGTAATCGCCACCTGTCCGTTCAGGTTGCCGCCGTCCAGCCCTTGATTGGGGATGGGCTGGCCCCAATGTTCCAGCTTATCGGTGAAGGTGCCGTCTACGATGAACTCATCCCACGCCTCGGCGATGCTAGGCAGACCCATTCCGCCAGTGCCCACCGTCGCCATTTGGTAGAGACCGATACCGACGGGCGGGACGCTATCCTGCGCGTTGGTCATGGTCGCGCCGCCTTGCAACACGGTGGCGCGGCTATAGAAGTAGTATTGCTGGGGGCCGGAGCGGAGCGCGGAGTTGGGGTCGGAGGCGGTGGAGATACGCACTGTGCTGGCGGGGTTAACCTCGACATGGGCGAGCAGCGCGGCGCAGGCGAGGTTGGTCAGTTCCGCGCAGGTGTTCACCACTACATGGCTGTTGCGGTAGCCGTTGTTCGGCTGCGAGGGTACGCCCACGATGATATAGCTGCCGGGGTTGCTGTTGAGGTTGAGGAAGGGCTGCTGGGTGAGGGTGATGTTGACCTGCTCGTGGCTGAAGCGGCTGGCCTGTATCTGGTTGACGGTGATTTGGGTGTTGGGGAAGACCTGTACGAGGCTGCCGTCGGGGAGGATGAGGCGAGCTTGGGTGTCCACCCCGGTGCGAATGGTGTCGCCATCGCCGATTTCGCTCTTCACCGCCCCACTGGGGTCAGGGGCGGGGGCGGTATATTGCGCGGAGATGACCTTCTTGATGGTCAGGTCGGTGCCGGTGTCGCGCACCACGGTGGCGGTTACTGCGCTGGTGGCGTTGGCATAGACGGAATAGCCGAACTGTACCAGCCCGTAGACAATCAGGCAGAACACCGCGAAGCCGAGTAGCATCACCACCCACGCGATGGTGCGGTGGCGGCTGGCCTCACGCGGCGAGGAGGTTGGTTTGGCTAGTTGGTCGATCGCGCTCAATCTCATACCTCAGCAGGGCGGGATAAATCACGCCCCTACAGGCTTAATCGTACCTCGAAGGTGGTGAACTGGCCGAAGCTGCCCCACTCCACCTTGACCTCACGCACCCTTGCGGCGGGGGGGCCGAGGTACAACTGGCGGAGCAGCCCCTCTAGGGCGTTACGCGGGCCAGCGGCGACGACCTCGACTTGGCCGCCGCTCTCATAGTCCTCGCCGCCGGGCAGGTTGCGGACGTAGCCAGCAAGACCGAGGGCGCGGGCGTGGGCGATTACGAAGTAGCGGAAACCCACCCCTTGCACCCGTCCGCTAATCACGGCGCGGAACTGTTGCTCTTGCGCCTCTACCACGTTCCTACCTCCCGCTAGGCTGCTGCACGTTCGCCGCATATTATACCACATTCGCCGATTTTGTTGCTGCTAGACAATCAAACCCCTTCCGCCTTTCCGCTATTCCGTCTTTTCTGTAGTTCTATCGCACCGGCTTTGCACATATGGCGGTCAATTTGCCGAAAACCTCTTGACAAAGCGTATGCTCAGTGGTAATGTATACGGGGGGAGGTAGTATGCAATGCCTCTCTGTCCGTAACCTTATGCTGTAACAGTGGGGAAGGGGGCACGGTTATGTCGAGCAAAGCAAGCGTCGGGCGCATTACGTTGATGCTCGTGCTGTTGATGGTGCTGACCAGTTGCGACCGCGCCACCCCCGCCACCCCCCAGCAGGCCGCGATTGCCACCCTTGTAAGTTCGCCCCTTCCCGCCGCCACGAACCCCGCCCCCTTGCCCACCCCCCAAGCCACCGATACCGTACTGCTGCCCACCCCCGGCCTGACTGTCGAGCCACCCACGTTCACCCCTGATCCGACTGCGCCAAGTGTAACTCCTATGCTACCTACTCCGCCTACACCGCCTACAGCTATTGCGCTCTCCACTGAACCGATCAGCTCTAGCACTAGTGTTACTCCGTTGGTTTGGGGCGCACAAGCTAATAGCGTACTAACTATCTGGCTGGGCTATCTTAGTTCAATGCCTACTCCCGCTCTTTCCGATGCTCACCCTATTGTCCAAATCAGCGGGATTTACTTCCTTGATGACATTAAGGTATCACCCGACCTAAAGCGCATAGCGGTTCTCGTGGAAGATAATGCCAACATTGGGGAAGCAGGTGATAATAATAGGTGGGTCGTAGTGGCGGATTTGAACACGAACGCACCTTATGTTATCCCCGACTACTCACGGCAAGCCTACTCATATACGACCGCGCTTTATATCCAAAATATTCTTGCTTGGATAAGCAACGACAAGATTGCGGTTCAAGGGAAGAGGGCGGTAACAATAAACGCCGCTGATGGCACGATTGCATCACAATGCTCAACACCTCCCGGCAATCTGAGGTCGGATACGATGGCACTTTCAGCTGACCATACTACCCTGTTTTACTGGATAGTAAGCGTAGACAGCTACGCAGGCTACTGGTTGCAAGGGCTAGATTGTAGCAACCCGCATAAAATAGTTGCTGATGCCGATACAGTAGCAGGAATGGCCTTTCCTAGCTGGTCACCTGATGGTAGGTACATTAGTTTTGTCTCTGGCACACACCTATGGTTGTTGGATACCAACGACAACTCCGTAAGGATGACACCCGCAGATAGGGTGGCTACAAGCGCACAATATTGGTCTCCAGACAGCAAGTACATAGCTTTTCTTCGCGATAACGACCTAGCGCACCCCGGTTCTAACACCGATGTGTTCATGCTAAGGATGGCCGACATGGGTATTAGCCAGCTAACTAGCAGCGGAGGACATAAAGGTAACTTGCAGTGGTCCGCAGATGCCAGCCAAATCATCTTTGACAACTCTGACAGCATCGTTGCTACTTCAACCAAAGATGGACAACCAACCAACCTTATTAGTAGGCTTACCGGGACAACCATTAGTCGTCCTACACTTTTCCGCTAACCATGTAGATAAACCAATGTTGGGAGGGAAAGCTATGAAACGTCTTGCGATGCTTTACCTGTTGTCATGCCTACTAGTAGTCATGACAATAAATAATAACCTTCAAAATAAGCCCGCAAAGGCTTCAACACTTCCTCATATTAGCACGAAAGGGTTTTATCAAGGTGTGGACGCAACACCTACATCTACCCCCCGCTTCATACTAAGTTACCCACTTGCCGACCCTATGCAGTATGGCTCCTACGTGGACCATTACAATCCTAACGGCTTCTATCCCATACCAACTGACGGCATAGTAGAGCCTTATACAGGTGAAATCGCCAATAAAAACTATCTCGCTCCCGGTTGTGCCTATACTGCCCCGGGACGCAGCGATCCATATCCGACCCCAGTAATCGCTGCCACACCACAGGGACGAGGCTATTACTGTTATGAGGGACACTCAGCACTGGACCTCAATGCTGATGAAGGTACGTCCGTGTATGCAGCGAGTCGAGGTAGAGTAGTTGCAATGTCCACCATAGCACCACTACCCACCCCTCGGCCAAGGGGATACGGTAATAGAGTTATCGTTCAGGACTCAACGAACGGCTCCTTTACTCTGTATGCCCATCTCTCAACACCAGAAGTTGCGGTAGGTGCTTATGTGAGTCGCGGGCAGGAAATAGGGAAGAGTGGCTGGACTGGACTTGCTACTCCTAGTGATGCACATCTACACTTTGGCCTCTATGCTAGCACATATCCGCCGGGTGCTGATTATGCACCGAATGTACTTGACCCATACGGATGGTATGGTAGTGGCACCGACCCACTTGGTTCTTCTTATCCTCAATATAAATGGGCCAGTGGCTATGCGCCTACGAATGTCACCACCGACCCAATAAACTGGAACGAGGGTACGCTCATTGGCAACACTTATAAGGACAAGAACCGCATCGCTGGTACTGCCCACGCAGTAGGAGTAGGGGTTCATGCCGATACCAATAACGAGATTGATACGTGGTGGAGCGACAACTACGGCTCGGCGGGGGTGCCATTGAGCGATGTAACTGCTGGTAGCGGTGGATATTACTATCAGGACTTTGAGGGGGGACGCTATACCACCAACTTTGCGGGCAGCCACAGCTACACTCCCTACGACCCCGGCAGTGGGGCGTTCAATGATACCCCCATTACCTACTGGGCACAGCGATACATTGGTTGGCTCAGGCGCGAGAACATCACGCACGGCTACGTGGGCAGTCAATGCACCGCGCACGGAGTAGCTAGCCCCTGCTATCTGCCCGACCAGCCCATTCGCCGTGACGAGTTCGCTCATATGCTCCGTGCTGGCTTTGGTTTGCCTACCCACATCCCTGACACATCAACTTATTGCGACGTACAACCATTCCCCAGCGACCCGTATTACAACATCTTCTACGTGGACATTGAATCACTATACAACTTGAATATAATGAAAGGGGAGGTAGGGGCGTACTGCAACGACCCCGGTGATTCCCGACCAATATTTTCATCCCACACGCAACATCAGCAGACAAGAAGTAAGCCGCGCTATTATTAAACTAGGCGCACAAGAAGGATGGCTGCCCGATGCCAGCATCTACGGTTTCAACATCGTAGGCGGACCAGACTACAGCGATGTGCCAGTGCCGAACCCAGTAGGTACGCCTATCCCCGGCTCGGCCTTCTATGGATATATCGAGACCATGTATAATCAGGGCATCATCCACTTCCGTAGCGCAAGAGCCTACAAACCGGGTTTGGCGGCGACCCGAGGACAGATTACCTACTTCTTCCACGAACTGGTCTACGCCCCCAGCCCCCGCTACTTCCCCGACCCCTAATCGCCCCTGCTTAATCCGCGCCACCCTTGCCGACCGCTGGGCTGCATCCGCCTCGCGGTCGGCCACTTGGTAGTCGGCAAGGAAGGCGGCCTTGTACGTGGTGAACTCGCCATTGATCACCGCAGTGCGTATCTGGCGGGCAAGGTTGACCATGAAGTGGACGTTGTGGATAGTGTTGAGCCGGTAGGCAAGCAACTCCTCGGCGCGGTACAGGTGGTTGAGGTAGGCAAGGGAGAAGTTGCGGCAGGTGTAGCAAGCGCAGCCCGCTTCGATAGGCGCATCCACGCGGGAGTAGCGGGTACTCTTGATTGGCAGGCGGCCCTGTCGGGTGAGCAATGCGCCATTGCGGGCGAGGCGGGTGGGCAACACGCAGTCGAACATATCAATCCCCCGCGCGACGCACTCAAACAAGTCTTCGGGGCTGCCCACCACCATCAAGTAGCGGGGCTTGGCGGCGGGGAGCAGCGGGGTGGTATGCTCCAGCACGCGGTGCATATCCGCTTTGCTCTCCCCCACGCTGAGGCCGCCTACCGCGTAGCCGGGCAAGTCGAGGGCGACCAACGCCCTCGCCGAGTCGGCCCGCAGGTCGAGGAAGGTGGCCCCCTGCACGATGCCGAACAGCATCGGGGCGGGGTTGGGCCAGTCGCCCCGCTGCGCCCGCAATTCCGCGAAGGCGGCCTTGCATTCCGCCGCCCAGCGATGGGTGCGACGTAGGGCGGCCACGTTGTAGGCGTGGTCGGAGTCGCCGGGGGTACACTCGTCGAGGGTCATGATCATGTCCGCGCCGAGCAGCAGTTCGGTCTGCATCACGCTGGCGGGGGTGAAGGTGTGGCGGCTGCCGTCGAGGTGGCTGCTGAAGATGACCCCCTCGTCGGTCAGCTTGCGGCGGTGGGCGAGGCTGAACACTTGGAAGCCACCGCTGTCGGTCAATATCGGACCATCCCAACGCATGAAGCGATGCAGCCCCCCCAGCGCGGCGATAGTGTCGGCACCGGGGCGGAGATAGAGGTGGTAGGTGTTGGCGAGGATAATCTGGGCACCGAGTTCGCGCAGGTCGTCGGGGGCAAGGGCCTTGACCGTCGCCTGCGTGCCCACTGGCATGAACACCGGGGTCTCCACTGGCCCATGCGCGGTCCCCAGCGTCCCCCAACGGGCGAGGCTGCCGCTGCTATCCGTCCCTTGTAGGGTAAAACCAATATCATCGTTCATCGGCTTTAATCGCGTAGGAGTTACGCAGTTGGACAGGGCGGATGCGATTCGCCCCTACGTCAACCGGCATAATTCCAGATGCAACTGCGTAACTCCTATCGCGTAAAATGACGAACAGCCCCCGAAACCTCTGCGGGGGCTGCTGACTGGCCTTGCGGCCATATAGGGGCGAAGGGGTTAGCTGCCCCTGTTGGTGGCTTAGTAGCTGTCCTGATAGCCGTTGCTCTGGGGAGCAACGCCCACGGGAGTGACGTTGACCGCCTGCTGGCCCTTAGGACCCTGCACTAGCTCGAACTCTACCGCTTGGCCCTCAGCGAGGGTCTTGAACCCGTTGCCTTGAATGGCCGAGTAGTGAACGAACACGTCGTTGCCGTTCGGCTGGCTGATGAAGCCGTAGCCCTTAGCATCGTTGAACCACTTAACTGTACCTGTAATCCGCATTGGTAATGCCTTTTCCTTTCATAACAATAGAAACGGTCTACATCTGCCGCAAGCAGGCGATGCGAGGCATCGGGGTGCGGTAGACCGGATTGACACGCGGTGGTGCGCCATGCTTTTGGGGGCGGGGGTACCAGTGTCTTACGGGCTTTGCGGCAGCAAAGCGAGCAAATCGCAGTGGGCTAACGGGGCGGTACGATGGGGTTTTGTTTGGTTCCCAACAACTTGCCTTACCCAAATCTACAATCTTACTGCTTCAGGGGTAAGTATACGTTATGTCTTGCGATTTGTCAAGAAATTGGCGGCCTATTTTGAACCTACTGGCGGGGCCGCAGTGGCTTGAACCCTTGCCCCATCACCTCTTGCGCTTGGCTGATGATGACGAAGGCGGCGGGGTCGGCCTCGTGGATGAGGGCGGTCAGCACGCTCACCTCACTGGGCAGCACCACCACCAGCAGCATGGGCCGCTCCTGTCCGGTGTACGCGCCGGTGGCAGGCAGGATAGTGACACCGTGTCCGGTGCGCTCCATGATCTCCTGCGCCACCGCTTGCGGATTGGCGGTGATAATCATCGCCATGCGGGTGTAGCTCATCCCCTCTTGGATGAAGTCCACCATCCGACTGGAGGCGAAGGAGACGGTCAGGCCATACAGCACCTTCTCCAGCCCGAAGAAGTAGCCCGCGAAGGCGAACACCGCCGCGTCGAGGATGATGAAGGCGGTGCCGATGCTCAGGGGGGTGAAGCGGTTGAGTAGCCGCGCCCCAATGTCGCTGCCGCCCGTCGTCCCTTTGGCACGGAACACGATGCCGGTGCCCGCCCCGTTCAGCACCCCGCCGTAGAGGATGTAGAGCAGCGGTTCGCGCACGGTCAGGGCTTGCTCCAAGTCGGGGAACTGGTGCAAGAGGGCCGGTATCTGGTCAATCACCGCGGCGAGCAGCAGCACGGCATAGAGGGTGCGGAGCGCGAAGGAGAGGCCGCCCAGCCAGCGCAGCCCCACGATAAAGAGGGGGACATTGACCGCGAGGATGACGGTGCCAATCGGCGCACCGAGCAGGTTGTGCAGGATAATCGCTACCCCACTCGCCCCGCCCGTGACTACCTGATTGGGGGCGAGGAACAGGTCAATCCCCAGCGCAAGGATGAACACCCCCACGGTGATAAGCAGATAGTCGCGGATAACGGGCAGGGCGTTGCGCCGCATCGTGCGACTGATGCGGGTGACGGGTCCGGGGTGGGAATGGGAGGGAATGGACAAGGTGGTAACTTACCTTCCTCAAGCGAAATCCTAATTTCTTCCCGCACCCGTTCGTCCTGCTCCACTGCCAGCCGCTGCTGCAAGGCAGTAGTGGCCGCATCCCCGCCAATGCGCCCCAATGCCCATGCCACGTGTTCGCGCACGAGGGGCGAAGGGTCGGCGAGGGCGGTAATGAGCGCGGGGACAGCAGCGGGGTCGCCGATATTACCGAGCGCGATGGCGACATTGCGGAGCAAGCCGTCCCGCTTCGCCCGCCGCAGCGGGGTGCCGCGAAATCGGGCGCGGAAACCCTCATCATCGAGCGCGAGCAGGGGGATGAGTTCGGGGCTAGGGCCAATCCCCCCCCGCCATTCGGTATGACCGCGCCCCGCTTCAGGCAGGCGGGTGGCGACGCGGGCGTTGTGCGGGCAAACGTCTTGGCAGATGTCGCAACCAAAGATGTTATCACCCATCTGCGGACGCAACTCGCGCGGTATCGGCCCCCGCTCTTCGATGGTCAGATAGCTGATGCAACGCTTGGTAATCAGTTCATACGGGGCGTTAGGGTCGAGCGCGGCGGTAGGGCAGGCGTGGAGGCAGAGGTCGCAGGAGCCGCAATCGCGGGCAATCGGCTGGTCGTAGGCGAGGGCTACGGGCAAGAGTATCTCGCCGAGCAGCACCCAGCTACCGTAGCGGCGGGTAAGGATGTTGGTGTTCTTGCCGTACCAGCCCAGTCCCGCCTGTTCTGCCGCGGCGCGGTCGGCGATGCGGGCGGTGTCCACCAGCAGGCGGGCCTCATCGCTGCCAGTGTGAGCGACCAGCGCGGCGCGGATTTGCGCGAGCAGGGCGGCCATCTTCTGCTTGAACACCTCATGATAGTCGCGAGCAGTGGCGTACTTGGCAACCCGTCCGCGCGGCATCCCCGGCTGACTAACCACGCTCGGCTCATCGGTGAGATAGCAGAGGCCGACGCTGACCACCGATTTCGCCGCGGCCATCAGGTTGCGGGGGTCGGCGGCGATTTGGGCGCGTTCCGCGGTGAACCAATCCAGCCCATCGAGCAGGCCGCGCTCCACCGCCGCCCCCAGCCGCTCCGCCGCGTGGGGGAAGGGCTGGGCGGCAGCCACGCCCACGAGGTCGAAACCCGCCGCATAAGCCGCCTGCTTGATGCTCTCAGTAAGCTGCTCGACTGTGTTATATTCTATCATCGTTTGGTGTGGGGATTAGGGATAAGCAAGGCGAACGTGGATGCGCTTCAGCCGGGAGCGTGCAACCCGCCCCTACGGCACCTAAGTTTCGTACCAACGAAAAATAAGAGAAAACTCGCGGGTGTCTGGGGGGTTGACGCCCAGCGGGTGATGGGGCGCACGCCAGTCGTAAGCTAATCCCCTGACCGCGCCCGCGCTCCGAGGAGCATATCGGCGGGTCAGCTTCTGGGGGTCAACCCCCCAGACCCCCGCGCCTCTCCCTTGCTATGCGGTTGTACGAAACTTAGGTACGTCATGGTTGGCGGTTGCGATGGGCATTAGCGTGACAATTGGGCGAGTGCAACCCGCCCCTACATCCGCCATTCGCCGTTTACCATTTACCTTTACCATTCATCACTCATCACTCATCACTCATCACTAACTCAAACCTCAAACCTCAAACCTCAAACCTTACTTGCGCTTGTACAGTAGGTTCATCATCGCGCGAAGCAGGCGGGGGGTGCGCTTGTTGTAGGGGAACCAGTAGACCTCTGAGCCGAGGCCGAAGCGGTCAATCACGATGGACTGGGGGCGAGTGTAGCGGCGTAGGCTCTCCGCCCCGCCGTGTCGGTAGCCAATGCCGCTATCCTTGATGCCGCCAAAGGGTATCTCCGGCGCAATGTAGTGGACCACCACCTCGTTGATGAGGGTGGAGCCAGCTTCGATGCGGCGGGCAAGACGTTCACCGCGCTGCTTGTCCCGCGTCCACAACGAACTGCTCAGGCCGAAGCGCGAGGCGTTGGCGAGCCGTATCGCCTCCTCTGCGTTCTGCACCTTAATCACCGGCAGGATGGGGCCAAAAGTCTCCTCCTGCATCAGTAGCATATCGTCGTTCACCTCGGTCAGCACGGTGGGGGCATAGAACCAGCCGGGGCCAGCTAGCCGCTTGCCGCCGGTCAGCACCTTCGCCCCCTTCGCCACCGCATCGTCCACTTGCTGCTCGACGATGTGCAACTGCCGCTCCATGGTCATGGGGCCGATGTCCACGTTGTGCTTGCCGTCGGGGTCGCTGCCCACCCGCAGCTTGTCCACCTTCGTGACCAAACGTTGCACGAACTCATCGTAAATCGGGGCTTCGACGTAGACGCGCTCCACCGCGATGCACACCTGCCCCGCGTTCACCATCCCGCCGTACACCGCGCCATTGACCGCGCGTTCGAGGTTGGCATCCTTCAGCACAATCATGGGGTCTTTGCCGCCTAGCTCCAGCAGCAGCGGGGTAAGGGTCTGGGCTGCCCGCATCGCCACCTTCTTGCCGGTGGGCACACTGCCGGTGAAGGCAATCATATCCGCCGCGTCAATCAGGGCCGCGCCGGTATCGCCCATGCCCGTCACCACTTGCAGCACATCTTCGGGGAAACCGGCCCGCCGCGCCCAGTCGGCCAGCAGCAGCGCGGTCATCGGGGTATACTCGGACGGCTTGATAATCACCGCGTTACCGGCGAACAGCGCGGGGATGGCATCACCGGCGGTGAGGATGAGCGGGAAGTTCCAAGGCGAGATCACCCCCACCACCCCGACCGGATGGTGGGCGACCACCGCCCGCTTGGTCATCATCAAGTGCAGGCGCACCTTGTCGTCGGCGAGGAACTTGTGGGCGTGCTTGGCATAGTAGGTGATGATGTCGGCAAGGTAGATTAGCTCGAAGGCGGCCTCGATACGGGGCTTGCCGTTCTCTGCCACGATGGTCTCAATCATCTCCTCTTGCCGTTCCATGGCGATGCGGCGGAAGTTCCGCAGCAGCTTGACCCGCCCCTCCACGCCGAGGGCCTGCCACTGCTGCTGGGCAAGGCGGGCGCAACGTACCGCCTCTGCCACCTCTGCCGCCGACATGATTGGCAAGCTGGTAATCACGTCGCCGTTCGCCGGGTTCGTCACCTCAAAGGTGGTCGGCTGCTTCATCATGGAACACATCCTTTATCGCTAGTGAGATATAAGTTGGGGTTTAGGTCTATTATACCACAGCGAAGGGGCAAGCAGCTTGCGCCGCCTGCCCCGCTTATAACTTATGCCTCGTGGTTTACTTCAGCCGCTTGACGATGTGCCAACCGTAGGGGCTGGTGCGGGGGTCGTAGTCAGCGATGCCGATTTCGCCCACCGCGAGGGGGAAGCCGGTGTTGCCGAAGGCGGGCACCATCTTGTTGCGGGCATATTCGCCCTCAGCGGGGGTCACGCCGAGGTTGGACATCCCATAGATGCCGGGGTGGGAGTCGTTGGTGTGCTGCTTCACCAGTGCGTCAAAGTCCGCGCCGCTCTGCGCTTGGGCCAGCAGGTCGTAGGCGAGGGCGCGGGCCTGCTCCTTGTTGCGGCCTATCTTCTCGCCGGGGATGCTGCCATCGAAGGCGATGAGCAGGTGCTGCACCTCAATGTGTTCGGGTTCCGGGTTTGCCATGTGTGGGTTCGCTCCTTTCGGGTGATGGGGTGATTATACGCGATTAGCTGCACCCGCTGGTCGCGCCGCAGCTATCGCACTTCAGGCAGGTGCCGTTACGCACCATGGTGAAGCAGGCGCATTCGGGGCAGGCTTCACCCTCGTAGCCCTTGATGCGGGCCTCGGCCAGTTGCACATCTTGGATTGACTGGGTGGAGGTATGGCCGGAGCGGGGCATGGCGTAGGCGACGGTACTGAGCAGCGGGTTGACCTCGGCACTGGCGTGGCCGTTACCGTTACCGTTGCTGTGGTTGTGCAGTGGGTCCATGTGCAACGACGGGGTGGCTGCCGCTGGGCCTGCGTTAATCATAATCGCGGTTGATGGCTCAAGCTGGCGCACCGCGTCGGGGCGGTTCTCCTCGGCATCGGGCGGCAGGTGGGCGAGGTCGAAGCGGTCGAGGTAGGAGATTGCCAGTTCGCGGAACACGTAGTCAATCACCGAGGTGCCCATCTTGATGTGGTCGTTGCCTTGCACCATACCGGAAGGCTCGAAGCGGGTGTAGACGAAGGCATCGACGTACTCCTCCAGCGGCACGCCGTATTGCAAGCCGAGGCTGATGGCTATCGCAAAACAGTTCATTAGGCTGCGGAAGGCCGCGCCCTCCTTGTGCATATCAATGAATATCTCGCCCAGCCGACCGTCGGCGTACTCTCCAGTGCGTAGATACAGCTTGTGGCCGCCGATGCGGGCCTTCTGGGTGTAGCCGCCACGACGGTTGGGCAGGCGGTCGCGCTGGGCTGCCGCCCGCTGCAATTGTTCGGCGGCTAGCCCGGCCAGCGCGTAGGTTTGGGCTACAGGAGTGGCCGCGGCTAGCTCCTCCTCGTCCTCCTCCTCATCTGCGCCCATGCTGTTCAGCGGCTGGCTCAGTTTGGAGCCGTCGCGGTAGAGGGCCACCGCCTTGAGCATCAGCTTCCAGCTTTGCAGGTGGGCATCCTCGACCTCGGCGATGGTGGCATGGTTGGGCATATTGATGGTCTTGGAAATCGCCCCGCTGATGAACGGCTGGGCAGCGGCCATCATCATCAGGTGGCTCTGGGGGCTGAGGTAGCGCACCCCATTCTTGCCGCAGCGATTGGCGCAATCGAACACCGCCAGATGCGTAGCCTTGAGGTGGGGCGCACCCTCGACCGTCATCGTGCCACATACGTAGTCGTTGGCGGCGGCAATGTCCGCCTTGCTGAAGCCCAGCGCGGACAAGAGGCTGCCGCTGCTGAGTTGCGCGTCGCTGAGGCCTAGCGTGGTATGGCAGAACTCCTCCCCTAGCGACCAGACCGAGAAGGCGAAGTCAAGCTCGAAGGCGGCCCCCAGCCCGGCCTCGACCCGCGCCAACGCCGCATCATCGAAGCCACGTTCCTTTAGGGTGTCATGGTTGATGGCCGGTGCGCCCTTCAGGGTGGCGGTGCCAGTGGCGTAGCGCACGATGTCCTCGATTTGCGCCGTACTGTAGCCCAGTCGCCGCAACGCCGGGGGGACGCTCTGGTTGATAATCTTGAAGTAGCCGCCCCCCGCCAGTTTCTTGAACTTGACGAGAGCGAAGTCGGGTTCGATGCCGGTAGTGTCGCAATCCATTACTAGGCCGATAGTACCAGTCGGGGCTAGTACACTGACCTGTGCGTTGCGGTAGCCGTGCTGCTCACCCTTTGCTAGCGCATCGTCCCACGCTTGCTTGGCGGCGGCCAGCAAATCTGCCGGGCATTGTGCCGGGTCAATCCCCAGCGGGGTCACACTCAGGCCCTCGTAATCGGCGGTGGGGGAACTATAGGCGGCGCGGCGGTGGTTGCGGATGACGCGCAGCATCGGCTCTTTGTTCGCCTCGTAGCGGCTGAAGGGGCCAAGTTCGCCCGCGATTTCCGCCGAGGTCGCGTAGGCCACGCCGGTGAGGATGCTGGTCAACGCCCCACACAGGGCGATGCCGCGCGGCGAGTCGTATGGTACGCCCAATTGCATCAGCAACGCGCCGAGGTTGGCATAGCCGAGGCCGAGGGTGCGGTAATCGTAGCTGCGCTGGGCAATCTCCTTGGCAGGATACTGGGCCATCAGCACGCTAATCTCCAGCACGGTGGTCCACAGGCGGATGACGTGTTCGTAGCGGGCGATGTCTACAGTCGCAGCTTGATTTTCGCCCATCATTGCCACTAGATTAACGCTTGCCAGATTACAAGCAGTATCATCTAGGAACATATATTCAGAGCATGGATTACTAGCATTTATAGGACCATCGTTGGCGCAGGTGTGCCACTCGTTGATGGTGGTGTCGAACTGAAGGCCGGGGTCGGCGGAGGCCCACGCGGCAGCGGCAATCTTCTCCCACAAGCTGCGGGCGGGCATCGTCTTGCTCACCTTGCCGTCGGTACGGCGGGTTAGCTGCCAATCCTTGCCCTGCTCCACCGCTTGGAGGAAGGCGTTGCTGACCCGCACGCTGTTGTTCGAGTTCTGCCCCGCTACGGTTAGATAGGCCTCGCTGTCCCAGTCCACGTTGTAGGTGGGGAAGTCGAAGCTATGGCCCTGCGTGGCGGCCTGCAAGGCCCGCTGTATCATCCCATCGGGGACACCACTGCGCCTCGCCTCGCGCACCGCCCGCTTGTGTTCGCTCATCAACCCATCGCGTTCGCCGTTCAACCCCGCCGCGTTCGCCGCGCGGTAGGTGGCGATTACCTTGTCAAGCTGCTGGCGGCAGAGGCGGCTCCCCGCCACCAGCGCGGCCACCTTCTGCTCCTCGACTACCTTCCAGTTGATGAAGTTCTCGACGTCGGGGTGGTCAACGTTGACGATGACCATCTTGGCGGCGCGGCGAGTAGTGCCGCCCGACTTGATCGCCCCCGCGGCGCGGTCGCCGATACGCAGGAAGCTAATCAGCCCGCTGGATTTACCGCCACCGGAGAGCGGCTCATTCTCGCCGCGCAGGGCACTGAAATTGCTGCCCGTGTTGTGGATAGCGACCAAGCCAGTCTCGCCCGCAAGGTAGTTCGAGCTATTTGCCACCGTCATGTCATAGAAGTCGGGATTATCGGTGCATGGCTGCACCGAGGTGACGAAGGCCAGTGAACCGGCTACGCGGGTAAGAAACTCGGTGTCCGGCTCTGGTGCTTCCAGCAGGGCGGTGGCCCGTTCCAGCTTCAGGGGGTTAATCAGCCCGTTGTAATGGAGGCGGCCCAAGTGCAGGGTTTCGCCACCCACTGGCAGCTTCAGCCAATCACCTGCCCGATGCTGACCAAAGAGTTGCTCGGCCCACGCCTGCGACAGGGGCATACAGAACTTGCGCTCGTGGGGGGGTTGATAACCCAGCAGCTTTTCGCGACGGGAGGGGTGGGTAAGGTGATGGGCGAGGGCGGCACGTTGCTCCGGGCCAGCCGAGCGGTGCAGCACCGTGACCTTGACATGGTCCTTGCCCGCTATGTAGCCACCACCGATACCGTACAGCGAGGCTAGCACCGCCACATCTTTAGCAAACTCGCGGCTAACCGTCGAGTAGATCGCCCGACCAGCGGCAAAATTGCCGTCTGAATCAATCAACCCTGCAAGGAAGGCAAGGGCAATCTCCCGCCCCCCTTCCCACACGAACGCGGGCATCCGTAGGGAGTAGGCTTTGCGCCCCGGCTGAGAGAGTTGGGCGAAGAAGGTAGTGACCTTGCGCCCCACGTAGCTGATGTGCTTGCCACGACTACCGCGCCCATCTTCTTGGATGGCCGAGCTTTCACCAAAGACCCGCGCGACAATCGCTTGCACCCGCTGTAGCGTCTCTTCCGTCTCATCGTGGAAGCGCAGCCGCAGGCCATCATACACGTAACGGCGGCCTTGCTTATTGGTGGTGGCGGGGCGAACCCGCCCCAAACTGCCATCCCCCATAAAATACCCGCATAGCCATGCCAAATCTTCATCGATCGTGACTGTGTGAGGTTCGCGGTGGCCGAAGTAGGTAGTTTGATATTCAATCGTAGCGAGGCGGCTAGGGATCGCGGCGACCGCGGTTTGATTAGGCGCAAGCACGGCATCGCTGCGGCGTAGCTGGTCGGCACGGCGTTCGACAATCTGTTCGCCATCCCATACCATGAAGGGGTGCCATGCGGATACAGTTGCCTTCGCCCCAGTGTCGAAGCTAACCGTGAGCTTGTCTTCAGACGATACATCGTATTGCCACACCTTCAACACCCGGTCGAGGCTGTAGGCAGCGGTATCAGGGTCCATAGACAAGGTGAACACATCCGCATCTGCAACGTTGATATATTGCCCCCGGCCATCGAAGTCGTGAATGGGGCGGCCCTCATCGCGGAAGCGGTTATACAGGTCGCGCAGCCGGACGAATCCCTGCCCCTGCACGTATACGCGGCTCTCGCCAGAGGTGCAGCCGCTGCCGTACTTGAATATACGTGCCTCCCGCACCCACAAGTCCATAATCCCGCCCTCGTTCACAAGGTCATCTTGGATTGACTGGATGAAGCAGGCGGAGGGTTGGGGGTGTTCGTAGGCCGAGGTGGAGCGCAGCAGTTCGCCCGTCTTGCCGTCGTTGTAGTAGTGGCCCTGCGCTGGGCCAGCGATGCCATAGGCCCAGTGCAGACCAGTGTTGAACCACTGCGGCGAGTTGGGAGCGGCATACTGCTTGGCGAGCATGAAGCACATCTCATCGTAGAAGGCCCGCGCATCATCCTCGCTGCTGAAGTAGCCGTGCTTCCAGCCCCAGTACGTCCAGCACCCCGCGAGGCGGTGGAACACTTGGCGGGAATCGGTCTCCGCGCTCTTGCGCTGGTCGGCGGGGAGGGCAGCCAGCTTGTCCTCATCCGGCTGGTTTCGCCACAGCCACGCCGGTACCCCCTTCTCGCGCATCGGCTTGAGCGCGGCGGCAATCCCTGCCTTGCGAAAATACTTTTGGGCAAGGATGTCGGTTGCCACCTGCGACCACGTATCCGGCACCATCACGTTCTCGGCAAGGAAGACGACGCTGCCGTCAGTGTTGCTGATTTTCGAGGTGCGCGGCACGAAGTTGATGCCAGCGTAGGGGTCTGCGCCCTTCTTGGTGAACAGGCGTTCAATTCTCATGGCCGGTATTCCTTTCCACAATAAAGGTTGATAGTAGGGATGCGCCCGCACAGGGGCGCGATAATTAAAATCAGCGGCTACTGAGTTATGTAGCACCAGCCGCAACGCAGCTAGCCACCCCCATAAGATGGTGGGTGGCGGCAGTTTGGGTTAGCGTCGCCCCCGCTTCACGCTGGTGCGGCGAGGGGAGGAGCGGCGGGTTTCCTCGGCAGACGCGCCATTCGCCCCCGGCTTGGCCCCCTGCAATTGCTCCACCTCGGCGCGGAGACTTTCGATGTCGTGGAAGTCGCGGTAGACGCTGGCGAAGCG
>JBBSEE010000002.1:0-24405 GCA_038239995.1 Chloroflexia bacterium
CGCGCTCGGCGGGGCTGGGCAGGTCGGCGGCGAGCAGGCCGGTTTCGCCGTCGCGAATGATGTCGGGGGTGCCGCCGGTGTTCATCGCCACTATGGGCAGGCCGAGGGCGGACGCTTCCAGCAGCACCCGACTGAGCGGCTCCGGCCAGCCGGAAGGGAACAGCAATCCGCCCGCCCCCGCCATTACCCGCAGCCCCTCATCGTTGGGCAGCCACGCGCTGACGCTGAGGCCCACCCCTGCCGCCGCCGCGGCCCGCACCATCCCCTCACGCAGCTTGCCGTCGCCCAGCACGAGAGTGGGCCATCCGCTGTGGGCAGCAGCGAGGGCGGGGACTAGCAACGCCGCCCCCTTGTTTGCCTCTAGCTTGCCCACGAACACCCACTGGGAGGTTTGAGGTTTGAGGTTTGAGGTTTGAGTGGGGTCGGGTTGCAAGTCGGCTGCCAATGCGGCGAAGTCGATCATGTTGGGGATGACGCGCACCTTGCCGCTGTCCACATAGGGGCGTAGGCGAGTGACGGCATCGTGGCTGACCGCGATGATGCGGCGGCTGCGCCCCAGCCAACGTCGCTTCAGCCGCAGGTTGGCCTGCATATAGGGTATCAGCGGCAAGCCCAACATCCCTTTCGCTCCCGCGATATGTAGCAAGCCCCGCACCATATCGCGGGTGGTACAGCCTTGACAAGCTACATCACCGTGCCGCAGGGTGCCAAAGTAGCACAGTGCCCACCAATCACGCACCGTGCTGACCGAGGCGATGCCGGTATCCTCCGCCGCCATCACCGCGGGGGGGATGCTGAGGCCATTCTGCCCATGAACAAGGTCAATGCGCTGCTCGCGTATCAGGTCGGCAAGGAAGCGGCGGAAGGCGGCATACAGCCGTTCGTTGCGCTGATAGTTGGTGAGAATCGGCAGCTTGAGAGGGGGTTCGGGGTGGGCGAACTCGTAGACCGCCAGCCCATCGTAGTCGGTCAGGCGATGCTGCTGCGCCCCCAGCCGCGGGCGGGCGATGATGACCTGATGCCCCCGCTCCCGCAGTGCCCGCGCAAGGTAGTAGCTGCTCCACCCGCTGCCCCCACACTTAGGTGGGAACACGTCGGTGGCAATCAGCACCCGCAGGGTCGAGGTTTGAGGTTTGAGGTTTGAGTTATCGTTCATTCAGTTCAATCATAATCCCTTCAAGGGCGCGGCAGTGTTCCTGCCAGCTATAGTGGTCTACCACCCGCTGGCGGGCGGATGCGCCCATCGCGGCGGCGGGGGTAGGGTCGGCAAGCAGCGTGGTTAGTCGCGCGGCGAGGGCGGTCACATCGGCGGATGGGTAGAGCAACCCCTCTTCGCCATGGCGAATCATCTGGTTCAGGGGGGGAAGGTCAATCGTCACCGTGGGCAGCGACATCGCCATATACTCGAATATCTTCAGGGGCGACCAGTAGAAGCCGAACATCTGCAAGGCCTCGTGCGCTGATGGGTTGAAGGGGGCGACCCCCACCGTAGCGAGGGCGAGGTAGAGCGGCACGTCGTCATACTCGACCGCGCCGGGGGTGATGAACCGCCCGCCGAGGCTTGCCCCTGCCGCCAGCACCTGTTCGCGCAGCGGGCCGTCGCCGAGCAAGAGGAAGGCGGCATCGGGCAGTTGCGCGGCCACCTGCACGGCTGCGGCAGCCAACTGGTCCACCCCATGCCAGTGCCGAAAGCTGCCGCTGAATGCGGCCAGCGGCTGACCCTCCCGCAGCCCCAGCCGTTCGCGCAGGGCGGCCAGTTCCCCGCCCCGTTCGCGTCGCACTCGCTGGCGGTCGAACTGGTCTACGTTCGCGCCCCATGGCAACTCGCAAATCTTGGCGCGGTCGGGCAGCAGGGCGGGGGGGACAGTCGTGGCGAGGGGGGTGACGATGCGGCCCGCGAGGCGGCACTGGCGGGCGGCCCAGCGTTGCAGCGGGCCGCCCAGCCGCCGGTCCAGCTTGCTCTTGCGGCTGGCGGGGGGGTCAACGATAGGGGCGTTGATTTCGAGGATGCTAGGGATATGCTGGCGGTGAGCGACGAGGATGCCTGCCCCCGCGAGGTTGTAGTATCGCTCCATGATAATGTCGGGGCGCAATTGGCGGGCGAGGCGGCACACGGTGGGGTAATAAAGCAGCCCCTGCGCCTTGCCCCACCGCAGGCGATGGAATCGCGCCTCTTGTATCGTCTCGGCTGCCGCCTGCCCTGCCGCCTTCATGCAGACCACGTGGACATCGTGACCCCGTGCCGCCAGCCCGCCCGCCACCTCCAGCACATGGGTCGCGCCGCCGTGTGCGCCGGGGGCGGCGATGCCCGCCGCAAGGTAGAGGATACGCACGCTAGTCGGCCCGCAGCAGGATGAAGAAAGGGCCAGTTCGCATCTTGCCGAACAGCACAAGGTCGAGCATCATCATCCGCGTCAGCCCCTGCAAGCTGGCCCGATACAGCCCGCCCCGCGCAATCTGCCGCTTCGCCTCGCGCCGCGCCAACTCCGCCGCCGCCTCAAGCTCAGGGTCGAGCGGGTGGCTGTGCGCGGGGTGGCCGTACTGGTCGGCATGGTCGTTGTGCTGGTGGGCCACCTCCGCTTGGGTCGCCGCCTTGCGCCGCGCCCGCGCCTGCGCCCGTGTCAGCACCGCCTCGCCCACTTTGGCAATCACGTTCTCGGTCAGGCTCTGGAATAGGCCGTTCCAGAAGATGGTGCGCTCTAGCCGCAGCCCGCTCTGGTCAATCACTTCGCGCAACTGGTCGAAGGTGGCGACATCCTTGACGTGGTCGGACTTACGCAGGCGGTCGCGCTTGAAGTCGGCCAGCCCCACCCGCTCCAACCCCTTGCCCACCAGCCGCGAGCCGCTAATCAGCGGTTGCAGGGGCGAACGTTCGCGGGTGTTCGAGTAAATCATCGCCCGCCCGCCCGGCTTCAGCACGCGGCGCATCTCCTTGAACATCTGCACCACGTCGGGGGTGGTGAGGTGTTCCATCACATCGAGGGAGAAGACCACGCTGAAGCTATGAGGGCCGAAGGGCAGGGCGCGGGCATCGGCACGGGCGAGGTCCACCGCGTTAATCGCCTCCGCCGCGAACAGAGGGGCGGGGTCAATCCCCACCATGTGGCTGACCCGCCGCCGATTCCAGTACGCGAACTTGCCGTTGCCGCAACCCACCTCTAGGGCGGTATCGTTGGCTTGCAGGTCGAGCAGGCGACGCAAGGTGGCGTTCCGCACCCCCGCTCCCAGCAAGGGCTGGCTGATATGGCGATAGTCCAGCGCGGCCTCGAACTCGTCGTGGTGGGCCACATAGTTGGAGGTGTGACCGAAATGGCCGCCCGCCGAGAACTCGCCCCCTTGCGGCATCAATTCCAGATAGCCCTCTTTGGGGTTGTAGGGGTAACGCTTACCGCACTCCGCGCAGACCAGCGCGTAGCTATCGTCGGCGTGTTCCAGCTTCAGGCTGCCCCACGTGCGCGGGTCGGCCCCCGCGGGCACGCTCGCCACGCAATCGGGGCAACGCACTATCTTCAGCAACTTATCGGCAATCAATCCCCTGCTCCTTGTCATCCTCACGCTCTTCGCAAAGCACGGTTAGTATAAGGAACGGGGGTGGGCGTTGTCAAGCACATCGGCAGGGCCAGTTTACTGCCTCCACGATTTGTGTTACAGCCAGCAAATCGTGACGATGATGGCTGCTCCGCCCCCGCTTCCGTTGCGCCGCCCAGTGCCCATATGCTATAATTTGCCACCATGAGCCAACCACCCACAGCCTCCCACCAGCCCCCCGCCCCCGACCAAGTACAGACCGCACCAGTGGGCAGCAATCCCACCCCTACCCCCACCCCACCACAATTCATAATTCATAATTCAACATTTATAATTACTTATGCACTCCCTGCGGCCCTCTTCCTCGTCCTCAGCGTCCTGTTCACGTGGCCTTTGCTGTTGCACTTCGGCGACGAGGTGGTGGCAAGCGGCAGCGGCGATGTGTGGCAGCACCTGTGGAACATCTGGTGGGTGAAGCGGGCGATAGTTGACCTGCACACTTCGCCATTCTACACCGACTACCTGTTCTACCCCACCGGGGTCAGCCTCCGCTTCCATGCGCTCAACCAACTGGGGGGGTTGCTCTCCATCCCCTTCCAAGCCCTATTCGGCCTCACCCCTGCGTTCGACACCATGGTACTGTTCAACCTCACCATCGCGGGGTTCGGGGCCTATCTATTCGCCCGCTATCTGCTGCGCCTCATCCACCCTGAGCGCGAACCCGCGATGTTGGCCTGCATCGCTGCCGGTATCGCCTTCGCCTACAGCACCGGCGAAGCCAGCTACCTGCGCCTCGGCCAGTTGGAGTTGATGAGCATCCAGTGGCTACCCTACGGCGCACTGTTCCTGCTCAAGTCGGTAACAGAGATTAAGCCAGATAATAGACTAAAGATTAAAGATGAAAGCGATGTAGGTGCGGGCGGCGGCCCGCCCAACAGCAACCCGCCCCGCCCCTCACTAATCCAAAATCTCCAATCCCCCCTGCTGGCCGCCCTGTTCATCACCCTCGCCTCGCAGCACACTTGGTATTACGGTCTATATTTGGGCTTCTTCGCTGCGCTGGTGGGGATATACGCGCTGGTAGTACGCTGGGGGGAGGGCTGGGCGGTACGTCTGCTGGTGGTGCGCCAATTGGCAATCGCGGTGGGCGGGTTCGGCCTCGCGGTTAGCTGGTGGGCGTTGGTGCCGATGATACAGGAGCTACGCGCCACTCCCCAACTGGCGGCTAGCCTGAACACGGTAGTGTACAACTCCGTTGACCTGCCGGGGTTGTTCCGCCCCGGCCCTTCGCTGCTGTGGGGCAACATCGCTACCAACGCCTCAAGCTGGAACATCACCCTCGTCGCGGGGTTGCTCGCGTTGGTGGGGTTGGCGATTGGCTGGCGACGAGGGCGGGGGTTGACCCTGTTCCTACTGCTCACCGCCCTGTTCTTCTTCATCCTCGCGCTCGGCCCCTACCTGAAGATGCAGGCAGGTGGACTGGAGTCGGTCACTCACCTCGGCGAGGCAGATGGGCCAACCGTGCCGCTCCCCTTCCTGCTGCTCTACAACACCCCGATTGGCGGCATCGCTCGCATCACCAGCCGCTACTCGATTATGGGGATGCTGTTCGTGGGGCTACTGGCCGCTATCGCCCTCGACTACCTACTGGCAAGGCGCGGCTCCAACCGCTGGCTCTACCCCACTCTGTCCGGCCTGCTAGTGGTGTTGATGATGGTGGAGGCGATACCGGCGGGCGGGCAACCGCTACAATCCACCGCCAGCCCCCCCTTCTACGCCCACCTTGCCGCCACCGCCCCCGCGGGGGGCAGCTATGCGGTGATGGATGTGCCCACCGACTGCGCCTCCTGCCCCGCGCGGTTTATGCTCTACGAGACGGTGCATCAGCAGAAGATGCTGGGCGGCTACACCTCGCGCCACTACGATTACCCCTTCGCCCTAGAGACCCCCGCGGTGCGCCAGCTCTACGGCAGCGGCCAACTCGACTCCGATGAGGACATCATTGACCGCAACCTCGCGGCCAGCGGCATGGCGGTACTGAACTCGCTGAATATCCGTTACCTTGTGCTGCACGAGGAGGCTTTCAGCGGCAATCAGCGCGACAAGCTGCAAGTGGTGATTGACCAGATTTGGCCCAATACCCAACCGCAGCGCGACGGCAACCTGACTGTCTATACCGTAACCGTGCCTAGCGGCAACCCACCGCCCGCACTGGAACTGGGCGGCGGCTGGCATCAGCTAGAGCAGTCCAAGCAACAGGGCAGCTATCGCTGGAGCAACGGTGACGCAACCGTGATTATCTGGACACCGAGGGCGATGAGCGCGACCTTGTCCACCAAGGTATACAGCTACCTCGATACCCGCCGCCTCGATGTGTCGCTGAACGGCGCGAAGCTGACCACTGTCGCGGTCGCCACCACGGACACCCCGCTCACTCTCACCCTCAGCCTCCGCGCCGGGCTGAACCGCGTCTACTTCCACGCGCAAGAAGGCCCCGCCAAAGCCCCCGGCAACGACCCGCGCATGATTGCGGTGGGGTTCAAGAAGATAGTGATGAGTGATAAGTTAGGTTTGAGGTTTGAGGTTTGAGGTTTGAGGTTTGAGTATCGGGCTGTGCGGTAGGGGCGAGTTGCGATAGACAGTGATGTAGGTCAGCCTTTCTCCCCCAAACCCCCGCTGGGGGCTTTTATTTAGTGGCTGCTTCAGCATTTATGGCTGGTCAGCCTTCCTCCCCCAAACCCCCGCTGGGGGCTTTTATTTAGTGGCTGCCCCTACCACATTCATCACTCACCACTCATCACTACGGTTGAAACGTGACCCGATAGACCGCTGCGCCCGCGTCGTCGCTGATGTACATCGCGCCATCCTTGCCGAAGGCGACATCTACGGGGCGACCCCAATATTTGCCGTTCACCAGCCAGCCGCTGATTGCCACCTGCGCCCCCTGCGCCATTTGGCCGGGGCGGAGCGAGACGAAGCGCACGTCATAACCGTAGGCGGGGTCGTGTAGGGTGGAGCCGTGAACCGCAATGAACGCGCCATAATCGTAGCCCTTCGGCAAGGTCGCGCCACCATTATAGAAGCGGATGCCCAGCGGAGCCATGTGCGCGGGTATCTCCACCGGCTCGGTATCCTTGCCCTTGCAGAAGTCGGCGGGCTTGTTGAGCTGGGTGTCCGGCTGGCGGGGGTTGCCTACGCAGTAGGGCCAGCCGTAGTCGCCGCCGTCGCGGATGGGGGTGAAGTAATCGGGCGGGAAGTCGTTGCCCTCCTTGTTGCGCTCGTTGACCGCCGCCCACAGCAGCCCGGTGCGCGGGTCGAAGTCAATCCCCACCGCGTTGCGTAGTCCGGCGGCGAAGATGCGCCCGCCGCTGCCGTCGTCGTTGAACTGCATGATGCTGGCCCGCCGCGCGTCCCCCTCCTCGCACAGGTCACAATCCGAACCGATGCTCACGTACATCTTGCCGTCCGGCCCGAACACCAACGAACGAGTGTCGTGGTTCACCCCGGTGACTAGCCCCTGACTGGTGCCGCTAGGTAGCACAGCCACCTTCTGGGCCTTGTCCGCGGTGGTTTCTAGCTGACCGTCGGCGTAGGGGAAGCGATACACCCCTGCCTCGCTGGCAACGTACAGATAACCGTTGTGGAAGGCGAGACCGTGCGGCTTGTCCATCCCCGGCACGTTCTCCACGAAAATCTTGCCATCGTCGGCCACCCCGTCATGGTCGCGGTCGGGCATCACCAGCACTCGCCCGGTGCGCGTGTCGGACACGAACAGGTCGCCGTTGGGGGCGATGGTCATCATCCTCGGCCCCCAGCCGGTGCCGAACAGGCTGATACGCATCCCCGCCGGGCCGGTCATGGTGTGGCTAACCTGCCACTTTTCATTATTCTTGAACTTGTCGGGGACGATGAGGGTAGTGGTGGTGTCCGCTTTGGGCACATCGTGAACCGGGAAGCCGCCGATTTGCACCCCCAGCAGGCCCAGTAGCACGAGGTAAGGGGTGCCCTGATTTTCCGGATGGTACTCGAAGCGATTGCGCTCGAAGTATTGCACGATGTAGGTCTTGCCGTCGGTGCTTTGCTCCTGAAACTCCTCGGAGATAGGGTAGCCATACAGGGCAAGGCCGCCGTGCTGCTCCCAATACTCGCGGAAGGAGTGGCACAGGGTATGCGCGGTGGGGGCGAAGAACAGGCAAGCGGCGTTGTGCGGGTCGGCGGCGGGCGGGAAGGGCAGTTCGCGGTCGCGGCCCTTCGCAAGGTCGCGGCCTAGCAAGCCGAGCAGCACTTGGTACGCGGGGTCACTGTTCTCCGGGTGCCACTCGAAGCGGTTGCGCTCGAACCACTGGGTGATGTACATCTTGCCATTGGTGGGGCTGACCTCGGTCACTTCCGCGCTAATCGGGTAGCCGAACTGGGCCAGCCCACCGTGCGCGTTCCAGTAGCTGAGGAAGCCGTGCTGGTCGGACAGCGTCTGCCCCGTCTGCGGGAAGGTGATGCTATCCGCCGCCCCGCTAGCTTGGGGCAGGGCCATGCTCAACGCGGTGAGCAGCAGCAGGATGGTGGCAAATCGGGTTAGCTTCTTCACGTTAATCTCCTTTGGCATTGCAGATTTTGGTAAGGTTTCGGTAAGGTGCCCAGCCTCAGTTTGGGGTTGACTTATAGTAGTAAGTGGGGGTATAATAAGAGTACAGCAGCATAGAATATGGTGGATTGCGTGGCAAGCGGGCCACGCAATCACATTTGCAGTGTAGCATCAATCTTGGGGCCACATCAGATAAGATAACGGCGTATATGATGAAAGGGAAGGCCATGCCATTCAGCGAACCGCTTTATTCTGCCGACCACATCGAGGAAGTCCGCCGCGTGGGGCGTATTGCCACCCTGTTGAACGAGCTACGCAGCGAGTACGAGCAACGCCGCCGCAGCGAAACCTTGGCGCAGATGCTGGCTCGCATTGATGAGCTATGCGAGATGCGGGACGGCTTGACCGAGGCCATCGAAGCGGCCAAAGAACACGAACACGAGCGACAGGGTTAATCCATCCCCCAAAGAGGGGGATACCTTTTCGGAAGGGCGCACTAAGGGGTGCGCCCTTTTCGTTTGCCCCACATAGTACCCCAGCATTGATGCGGTTTGGCAGGAGTATGCAACCCACCCCTACGCAGCCGTCCGTTTGTCCGCTTTCGAGTCCGCTGGCTGCTTGTCAAGCGGGCGAGTGCAACCCGCCCCTACGACAAACCCAATCCGTTTTCTCCGCTGCTCCGCTGAACCTAATCCGCTGGCTGGTCTTCTCATCTAATCCACCCGTCGCCTCCACGAAGGTGGCGCGGACCATGGCGCGGTCGGGGGCAGGGTCGTTGAGCAGGTATAGCACGATGCCTAGCTGGGGGGTGGTGACTGCGCCCAATTCGCTGGGGTTGACCCGCGCTACCCCACTGACGTTGAAACGCAGGGTCTGGTTCGCCGCTGTCTGTGCGGTAATGGTCTGGCCCGGTTGGAAGCTGGCAAACAAGGCAGCATTGGCTGCGCTGTAGGGGATGCCCAGCACGTAGGGGGTTTTGGTGTCCAGCAGCCAACTCGCCTTACGGGGGTCGGGGTCATACCGCCAGTCGGGGTCGCTCTGCCACGCGGTCTCTACCGCGAAGCAGGTGTTCGCCAGTTGCACCGACACCAGCGGCGGGGCGGGCAGGGTGGCGGTATCAATCGCGCTGGCGGTGGGTATCAGAGTTGATGATGGCAGGGTGGGTGAGGGGGATGAGGCTAGCCCAGCGGTGGGTCGCGGGGTAGGGCTAGACAGCACCACCGCCGATGGCTCGGCGGTGGCGGTGACGGTCAAGGTTAGCTGGCCGCTCTTTTCGGGCGGGGCGGTGGGGGGGCTGAGCAGTTCGCCACTAATCAGCAGGAAATATATCACCAACCCGGCCACTATCAGGCTGAGGCCAAGCGGCCAGAGATAGTTGCGGGGCGGATTAAGCGGTATCGGCTCCGGCTCCGACGTATCGGCAGCGGTATCGGGGTGGGCAGCATGACGATCGTGGCTCAAGTAGCTCCTCCTTTTGGCCGTATTAGGGGATGCGATTGGGTAGGGCGGGAGGTGGCAGGGCAATATCCCACTCGGTTGCCTTCTGGCCCTCGCCCAACGCGGGCAGATGGGGGTTAATCCCCGCGAACAGGTCGCTGAACAGGGCAAGGTAGGGGATGTTCAGCCGATGATAGGCGTAGGGGATGACCAGTCCGCCGCTCTGCCCTTGCGGGTCGGTGGTGGCTTGGGCATCCACATTGCCGTCGGGGTCGAACAGGGTAAGGGTGAGGCCATCGAGGCCTTCGCCGGGGTCGGCCACCCCGTTATGATTACGGTCAATGAACACTTTCACCACCACACTGGCGAGGGCAAGGTTCTTGCCGGTGATGGGCACTAGCGGCTGGGTCGGCGGCGGCGTATCGGTGGGCGGCTGGTTCGGCTCCGGTGTATCGGTGGGCGGGGCGTTGGGCAAGGGCGTATCGGTCGGCTTACCGCCCGGCGTAGGGGTATCGGTGGGGGCGGCGGGCTTGCCGGTGGCGAGAGGGGTGGCCGTCTCTGGGGTGGGCGTGGGGGTGAAGCTACCCAGCGGCTGGGGGGTAAAGGTGGGCACCACGGTCACTGTACCCGTCACCGGCGTGGTGCTGGTCGCTACGCCAGTGGGGGGGAAGGTGGGGGGCACGCTGCCGGGGGCGACGAGGAGGGTGAGCAGATAGGTGGCACTGGGGCTGCCCACATCGTTGTTCTTTACTTGGATGTAGTATTGGTCATCCACCACCGGGCTGAAGTCTATCCGCGAGTAGAGCGAACCCTCGAAGTCGTCGTTGGTAATCAGTGGGGTGCCCAGCGCGGAGTTGAACAGGTACATATAGGTATCCACCCCCAACCCCGCGGGCGAGGAGGCTGAGGTCGCAATCGTATAAGTTTTGCCCGGCTTGCCGTGGAACGTGACCCAATCGGAGTCCCCACTGGGGCAGAAGATATGCGCTTGGGTTTCGTTCACCAACAGCGGCTTGGCCGCCTCTGGCACGCCGTCATTCTCGTAGGCATCGAGGCAGGGGGTGCCGGTGGGCGCGGCGGTGGCGGTGGGGCTGACGGTCTGGGTCTGGGTTTGGGTGGGGGTGTTGACGAAGCCACCGCCCGTCACTTGCAGGGTGTAGGTATGGTTGAACCCGCCGGAACGCGGTCTGATGTCAAGCACACTGATATAGTATATGCCGGTGCTGTTGAACACCACATCGTTGAGGCACGAGGAGAAGTCGCCGGTCACGTTGCCGGGGCAGTTATCGTTGGAGGCAATCAACACGTGGCTGGAGTTGTACAGGTTGATGGTAGTATCCAAACCGACGGCGAGGTCTTTGGTTCGCATCGAATAAGGCGTGCCCGCTGCCGCGCTAAAGTAGACGAAGTCTATGTCGCCGCTTTGGGTGAGGTCGCCGGGGTTACAGATGATATGGCTCTGCGACCCGCCCACATCAATCGGTTTAGCGAGGTTAATATTGTTGTCGTTCTCATAGCTATCTATGCAGACCGGGGTGGGGGTGAGGGTAACAGTGGTAGTAATCGCCGAGGTAGGGGTGGGGGTAACTTGCCCTATGTCGCTAATTGACAAGTCATAGCCCCATGTGGGGCCGAAGCCGCCCGCTGAGTTCTTGTTCACCGCCTGTATCAGGAAAGTAGCCGCCGCCGTAGGGGTAAACACGATGCGGCTGGCAAGTCCGCCGCCACTGTTGTCGTCGGAGATGATAAACGCATTATTAGCATCATACAGGTACAAAATGGTATCCACGTTGCTGCCCAAAGCTGAGGTCTTGATGTCGTAGACGTGGTAGGCCTGTAGGTTGACTTTTGTCCAGTCCTCATCATTGTCGGGGACGCTGGCAGACTTGCAGAAGGTATGCGATTGGCTCTGCCCGATATTCAGGGTGTTAGCCGTGGCACTGGTATTATCCGGCTCGAATGTATCGGTGCAGCCAGCGGGGGTGTTGGTGGCCGTGGGGGTATCGGCGGGGGCTTGGGGCTTGTTGCCCGCGCGGGTGCTGGAGGGCGTAGCCCCACTATCTCCGCTGCCGGGGGGCGGCCCGCCGGGGGTGATCGCCTGTGCCACCACGCGGGTGGGGGTCACATTGGTGGCCGCCACCGCGCTGAACAGCAGCAGGGCGGTGATCATCAACAGCAATGGGCCGGTGCGCTTCATGGGCAGCGGTATCCCTTTCTATCGAACGGGCAAGATTAGGGCGGGCAAGCAGAGCTAGCGGCTACCCCGCCGCGTGGCTCATTATCGCACATCAACGTCGCTTACGTCAAATTGGGGGTATAATAATATAACGCGGCAAGGGGGCGGAAAGGTGCAGCTACTCCGCCGATTGGGGCAGATTGACCAAAACTGGCGCAGCGACCACCGCGTTATCCTCGATTGTGTTAGTCAACTCATGGCCCGAACGATACAAACGGCTCACCTGCAACCCCGCCACCCCGATTAGCCCCAACAGCAACCCCGGCACTAGTTGATTGGCGAACGCGGGGAAGTGGTAGTAGGATAGCTGGAACATGGCGTGCGGCTGGATGAAACCCTTTGCCAGCAAATCCCACGCATGGGCGATGTAGGACTGTGCGGGCGAAAACGCGGTCAACACCAGCCAGCTAATCGAGTCGGTTTGAAAGCCGGTGAAGGAGAAGCCATAGTAGTTGCTCTCCCCCATATCGGTCAGCACACCCAGCGCGGCAATCAACACCCCGACCGCCACCAGCCCTCGATAGCCCCAGCGTTGCCAGCGATGCCAATTTCGCCATATCAGCAGCGCGGGGCCGCTTGCCAGCATCAGCAGCGGCAGATAGGGGAGCAGAAAGCGCGGCCCCCAGCATACCCCTCCCTGCCAGAAGTAGTAGGTGCAATAGAAGGCCAGTGCCTGCCCGAAGAGGATGCCAATCAACGCCCCTTCCCACCGCCAGCCCAGCCACAGCCGTCCCGCTGCCCATAGACAGAGCAGCACCGGCGGGGCGAATATCAATATCCCCTTGCCGGGGCTGAACAGTAGGCCATACAGCCCCACAAAGGGGGAGCGGCTGAAGTCGAGGATATTGGCTTGGATGTAACCGGCGGCGAACAAGTTGCCGTTACGCACATAGTTGTAGCATAGGTCGGCGGCCTCAAAGACAATAATGGGCACCCCCAAAGCTAGTCCCTCGAAGCATAGGCTACGCGCAATTTGTGGACCGCGCATCCCCGCTTGCCGTAGGATGTTGCCACGTCGCGCCGCCCACCATACCCCGAAGATAGCGGCCACAATTACGTACTCCTCCTTGACAAACAGGGCATAGCCCAGCGCGAAACCGGCCAACAGCAAAAACAGTTTTGAGTTTTGAGTTTTGAGTTTTGAGTTAGGGGGGGTAGCATTAGGGTTGGCCTCGCCCTGCTCACCCAACATTGGGGCTGAACCTATATCCGTAGGGGCATGATTTATCACACTCTGCTCATCCGTCGTAGAGGTTGGGGGGAAGACGCGCAGCATTGCATAGAAGGCGAGCAGCAGCAGCATGGCGACGGTCGGCTCGGTCCAACTCTGTATCGCGTAGGCGAAGGCGAAAGTGGCAAAGAAGTAGATGAGGCTGAGGGCGATAGCCAAACGTTCATGACCGAACATCCGCCGCGCACAGAGGAACAACAACACCACCCCCAACGCGCTGACCAGCGGGTTGAGCAAGATGACGAACAGGTAACGAATCGGATTGGGGGCGGATATGGCCTGTTGCACCCACAGCCCAGCCTGAAGGAAGGGCAGCATCAGCACGCTTTGGCCCAGCGCATAGCGCGAATATGGTCGCTGCATATCGGTCTGCGGTGGGGGCAGCATCACCGTGCCGCGCGTCAAGATCGATTCGCTGACCAGATAGCGATACACATCATCTTGCGACTGAAAGTCGGGCAGCACCAGCAGCATCCCCACCCCGAAGGTGAGCAGGAACAACCACAGCACCACCCGCCGCTGCCCCACCCAACCCCCCACCACTGGGATCAATATGCGTACCACCAGCAAACCCAAAACCAGCACGCTGGCAAAGACCCCCAACAAGGGGCGATTTGCGTTCAGCAAATTGGCGAACCAAACCAGCAGCAACAGAGCGATACTCAACCCCAGCAGCATCCGTCGCCATCCCACTGCCGCAAAGAAGCTATATATCAGCAGGGGGATGGCGGCAAGACAGAGCAAATACCGCCAGTCCAGTTCCATATAGGGGCTAAGTTGCTGGCCGGGGTCGGTGGCGGGGTCAATCGCTAGTTGGTCTACGGCAATACCAATCGACCAAAGTAGTAGCGCGGCCTTCTGGTTGGGGATGTGGAAGCCAACCTCCAGCGGCCCGTCCCCAATCTCCTCCCGCTCCACTCGCCATGTATATAGCACGTTGTGGTCATATAGCCGCTGTGGGGGGTAGGAGTGGCCGTTGACGCTGATGGTGAAGGAGATGACAATGCCCTGCTTAATATCTGCCCTCCCCGCACCACCGGCAAAGATGCTGAGGGTGAGAGGGTGGCTAGCACTTACTCCGGGGATGGTGATGGTGCCGCCGTTGCGGACCCAACGCATATTGCCGCCCGGATAGATGTCACGGCCAGCGGCATTCGCCACCAGCGGGGCATCTACGCCCCCTACGTTCAGCTTATAGGTGAGCGGCTGCTCATATGCCCGCAGGCCTAGCACCATCGCCAGCCCCACTATGCCGGTCAATATCAGCAAGTGGTAGGGTTGCCTGAGCCAGCCGAAGCTGCGTCCTATCTTATTCAGTGCATCTGTCATCGGGGATAGTTTATCCCATATTCATTCATCCGTCAAAGTAGGGACGTGATAGATGCGGGCCGCCTGCAACCCCGCCACCCCGATTAGCCCCAGCAGCAACCCCGGCACTAGTTGATTGGCGAACGCGGGGAAGTGATAGTAGGATAGCTGGAACATCGCCTGCGCCGCGATGCTGCCATGCGTGACCAAATCCCACGCATGGCCCAGCGGCGAGGCGGTGGGGTAGAACCACGTCTGCCCCGTCCACAGCGAGTAATCGGTGTCGCCCCGCCCGTAGCCCCAGTGGTCGAAGCTAGCGGTCAGCGTCCCCAGCATGGAGATGACCACACCAATCCCCACCAACGCGGCACAACCCCACCGCTGCCAGACCTGCCAGCGCGGCCACTCGCGCAGAGCCATGCCCGCCACCAGCATCAGCAGCGGCACATAGGGCACGAGGAAGCGAGGCCCCCACACTGCACCCGCCGCCCAGTAATGGTAGGTGGCGTAGAAGTACAGGGCCTCGGCAAAAAGGAGGCCAATCAAGGCTGCCTCCCACCGCCATGCCCGCCAGAACCCGCGTAGCCCCCATAGGCAGAGCAGCACTGGCGGGGCGAAGATGAGCAGGCCGCGCCCGCTACTGAGCAGCAGCGCGTACAAGCCCACCAGCAGCGGGGTGTCGAACTGGATATTAGATGGGGCATAGCCGTTGTGCAGCGGGTCGCCAGTACGCAGCGCGTTGTAGGCAAGGTCGAGTAGGCCGAAGATGAGGATAGGTAGGGTGAGCAGCAGCCCCTCGGCCACCAAGATGCCCAACCCCCGCCCCACCTCTACGCGCCCCCGCACCAGCCCATACCCCCGCCGTGCCGCCCACCACAGTACGAAGATGGCGGCAGGGATGACGTACTCCTCTTTGGTAAATACCAGATAGCCAAGCGCGAAACCACAGATAAACAACCATACCGCCCGCCCCAATCTAAAATCCAAAATCCAAAATCTAAAATCGAACACCCGCAGCATCGCGTAGAAGGCGAGCAGCAGCAGGGTGGTGAGCAGCGGTTCACTCCAGCTTTGCACCGCGTAGGGCAGGGCGAGGGTGGCGAAGAAGTAGATGAGGCTAAGGCTGATTGCCACGCGGTCGCTGGTGTACAGGCGGCGGGCGCAAAGGAACAGCAGACCCACCCCCGCCCCGCTGATAATCGGATTAAGCAGGATGACGAAGAAGTAGCGTATTCCGTCCGGCGCATCGTTCAGCCCCTGCACTAGCAGCGCGAGGGCGAGGAAGGGCAGGTTGGCAATCGAGTGGCCGAGGGCGTAGCGGGAGTAGGGCAGGGTCAGGTCGGTCATCGGGGCGGGCAGTCGCAAGGTGCCGCGCGTGAGCAGCGACTCGCTGGTGAGGTACTTGAGCGCATCATCGTAGGACTGGAAGTCGGCCATCACCAGCAGCAGGCCAACCGCGAGGGTGAGCAGGAACAACCAACGCAGCGGGTGCGGCTGCTGTTGACCGATCAGGGACATCACCAGCCGCACGATGAGCAGGCCGAGGGCGAGGCTAGCAGCGTAGACCACGAACAGGGGGCGATTGTCGCGCAGCAACTCGCCCAGCCCCACCGCCAGCGCGATGCTGACCGCCAACCCGCCAAGCTCGATGCGGCGCGACTTCCCCGCTCCGAAGCTGTAGGCGAGCAGCACGATGGCGACTAGCCAACCGACATTGCGCCCATCCAGTTCGACGTAATCGGCCAGCCGCTGCTCCGCATCGGGTTCGGGGGCGATGAACAGCGCGTCCGCCTGCATCCCGAACGGCCAGATAACCATCCCCCGATTGATGCTGGGGAGGTGGAACTCAATAGTCAGCCGCCCATCAGCCAGCAACTCCTTGCCCACCACCCAAGTATGCTCCCGCATATCGGGGTAGAGTGGTACGGGGGGATATAGCTTGCCGTTGACGCTGAGGGTGAAGTAGACACTCGCCCCTGCCGCCACATCCTCGCGCCCCGCTCCGCTGTAGTCGAGGTTGAGGTTGATGGGGTGACTGTCGCTGAGGCCGGGGATAGTGATGACCGTGCCGTCGCGCAGCCAGCGCGAGTTCGCACCGGGGTTGGCATCGCGGGCATAGGCGTTGCTGATGAATGGCTCATCCGCCCCCCCGATGTCCAGCCAGTAGTGCAGCGGCTGGCGGTATGCGGTCACGCCGAGGGTGAGCGACAAAGCCAGCAGCGCAGCCAGTATCAGCCACTGGCGCGGCTGGGCCAACCACGCGAAGCTCCGCCGTAGCTTACCAATCACTTAGAACAGCCCCACAATCCGCCCCTCGTCGTCAATATCCACCTGCTGCCCGCTGGGGCTGGTACCATAGCCGGGCATGGTCAGCATCGCCCCGCATAGGGGGTAGACGAACCCCGCCCCCGCCGATAGGCGCACCTCGCGGATGGGCAGCACGTAGCCAGTCGGTCGCCCCTTCCACGTCGGCTCGTGGGAGAGCGATAGCTGGGTCTTCGCCATGCAAATAGGCAGCCCCCCGTAGCCCGCCGCCTCGAACGCGCTAATCTGCTTCTCCGCTTCCGGCCAGTATTCCACCTCCGCCGCCCCGTATATCTGGGTGGCAATCGCCCTAATCTTATCTTTCAGGGATATGTCTAGGGGATAGAGCGGGCGGAAATCGCTGGGTTGTTCACACGCGGCCACCACCGCCTCGGCCAACGCCGCCGCTCCCTTAGCCCCCTCGGCAAAGTGGGCGGCGGGCACGGCAGCGAACGCCCCCGCTTGTAGCGCAATATTGCGGATTAGCTCCACTTCGGCGGGGGCATCCTCGGCGAATAGGTTGATTGCCACCACCACCGGAATGCCGAACTTACGCACGTTTTCGATGTGGGCGATGAGGTTGACCGCGCCCGCCTCCACCGCCGCCACGTCTTCGGTCAGTATCGCGGGGTCCAGCGGGCGACCGGCCACCACCTTGTATCGCCCGCTATGTGTCTTCAAGGCCCGCACGGTGGCAACCATCACCGCCACGTCGGGGGCGAGGCCGGAGTAGCGGCATTTGATGTCGGCGAACTTCTCGAAGCCCATGTCGGCGGCGAACCCGCTCTCGGTGATGAGGTAATCGGCGCAGCGGATGCCAATCAGGTCGGCAAGGATGCTGCTGTTGCCATGCGCGATGTTGCCGAACGGCCCGGTATGCACCAGCGCGGGGGTATTGTCCAGAGTTTGCAGCAGGTTGGGCTTAATCGCGTCGCGCAGCAGCACGGTCATCGCCCCCGCCACCTTCAAATCCTCGGCAGTGACCGGCTTACCGGCACGGGTGTAGGCGACCACGATGCGGCCCAGCCGTCGGCGCATATCTTGTAGGCTGGTGGTGAGCGCGAGTATCGCCATTACCTCGCTGGCGGCAGTGATGTCGAAGCCGCTCTCGCGCGGTACGCCATTATCCTTGCCCCCCAGCCCAATCACGATGTCGCGCAGGGCGCGGTCGTTCACGTCCAGTACCCGCCGCCACGTGATCGAGAGGGGGTCAATGTCGAAGGGATTGCCGTGCGCTAGACTGTTGTCGAGGAAGGCGGCACACAGGTTGTGGGCGGCGGTGGCGGCATGAAAGTCGCCCGTAAGGTGCAGATTGAGGTCTTCCATCGGCACGATTTGGGCGTAGCCACCCCCCGCCGCCCCGCCCTTGATGCCGAACACCGGGCCGAGCGAAGGCTGGCGGATAGAGATAATCGCCCGCTTGCCGATGTAGTTGAGGCCCATGCCGAGGCCAACAGTAGTGGTGGTCTTGCCTTCGCCCAGCGGGGTGGGGGTAATCGCGGTCACGTCAATGTACTTGCCGCGCGGTCGCTCCGCCAGCTTGTCCAGCACGCCAAGGTCAATCTTCGCCTTGTAGCGGCCATACAGTTCGATGTCGTCGGCATCCAGCCCCATCATCGCGGCCACCTCGACGATAGGCCTCAGCTTCGCCGCTTGGGCGATTGCTAGGTTGTGGTTCGCCATTATGCTCCTTATTGACAACTGGGCCATTTCTCCCCTCCCAGAGGGAGGGGAGTTTAGTGACTGCCCAGCGGCCACACGTCGGCAGCTTCGGGCATCACCAGCAAGGGGCGTTGGTTATCGGTGTCGTTGATGTACACCCCTTGCTCACCGTTGACGTTGCCCGCGTATAGGAGGGTATGATCATCGCGCAGCAGGGTGGCAAGCGGGGCGTTGCCCACATCATCGCTGGGGCGGGCGGCGAGTCTTATCTTCTGGTCGGGGCGGTCTACCCGCGCGATGATTATATCACCAACCGTAAACTCGCGGCTAGCCCCGTTCTGGGCGGTGAGATAAGCCACGTGGTCGCCATCTACGAAGCTGGTCGACTTCACCGACTGGTCGGTGGCATCAGTGAGGAAATTGTGGGTGAAGAAGTAGCCGAAACTACTCTCGTTCAGCACAGTGAGATTGACACGGGGCGGCGAGTAGCTAGCGTTGGGTGGGGCGATGGTGTAAAGCAAGGCGGCGGTGCCGTCGGGCAGGAAGCTGGCATCGAGCAGCCGTGACCCATCGGGGCTGCTCTCGCTATAGCGCAACTGCTTGGCCGCGCCCTCGCTGCTAATGTCCAGCAGGTAATAGACCATCCCTTTACTGCGACTGAGCAGGGAGAGCAGCAGCCGCGTGCCGTTGGGTGAGACAGTGATGTGGGGATATAGCGTGCCATAGGGACGCTGTGCCTCGAACACTTCGATTAGCTGGGTGGGGTACGGCACGGCACGGGGGTCGAGGCGGTACAGGGTCGCCGCCACCGTCGCGTAGGTCATGTATAGCAGCTTGCCGTCGGGTAGCGACTGCATATAGTAGACGTGTTCGGGCGGGGTGATGGTGAAGGTCGGCTTGCCGCTGTGGATGTCGTAGCCGTGCAAGTCGGCGTTGTCGGTGTAATAGAAGATTTGGTCGCGGTAGTTGGGCCACGCTACATCATCAGTGAACCCGATGTAGCTGGGGGTAATTTGGCTATGACTGAGGTCGGCAAGGTGGGCAGTGTATAGCACCGCGGAGTTAGAGCCACCTGCGCTATTGCTGTAGCCGAAGCCGCCACCGTCCACAATAAGCATACTTGCTCCCGCGTCGAACAGGGCGACGCTGACAAACTGCTGGGGATAGCGGCCCGCCCCTTGCAGGCTGGGCATCACCACCTCGCGCACCTGCTGATGCGCGAGGTCAGCGACGTAGAGGTGCAAGGGGCCGTCATGATGGTCGGCGAAGACCACGAAGTTGCCGTCTGGCGAGGTCGCTAGCACAAGACTGTCGCCGCGACTGTTGGGCAGGTACTGGGCCTTGCCGCCGTCTGCCTCGGCAACATAGAGGTGGGCGCGGTCGCCGCTGGTGATGCGGTAGAGGATGCGGCCATTGGCGCGGCGCAATCGGTCGCGGGCCACATCCACCGCGTAGTAGCCCGGCTCGATGGCGTTAGCCCGGTCGTAATAATATGCCGCCTCCACCTTGTAGCCCAAGGTCTCGGCGTGGCTGCCCGCGCCATACATCGCCTCGAAGTTGTTGGCCTCAGCCTTGACCGTATTATAGTGGGCGGTGGCATCGTAGTAGGCGTGGTCGGCCAGCGACTTGAACAGTTGGGCCGCCTCGTGCCAATGACCCGTGTTCTGGGCTTGCTTGGCGCGGCTGTACAGGTCGAGGTCGGCCTGCTCTGACGAATTAACGCTGGTAGTAATTACCGCCACCACCAGCGCGGCCACCACGATGATGCGGACAGGGTTAGACCAACGTAGCGGATTGAAGATGCTGAGGGGATGCAAGCGAGGCGCAGGGGCGGGTTCAGGCGGGCGCAACAAAGCCGGGGGCAGCGAGGCAAGGCTGTCCTCATCCAATGGTGCGCCACACTCCAAACAGAAGCTAGCATCGGCGCGATTGTTCATCTGGCAAATAGGACAAATCATTTCGATTTTAGATTATGGATTTTGGATTGGGTAGATGCGCTTCATTGGGGTGGGCCGCCGCTTGCCCCTATATCAACCTACTCATCCCTCATCACTCCGTCCAACCCTCATGCCTAGCCATCAGTCCGAAGTCGGCGAGGCCGAGTTGCAGCTTGGCGGCGGTGAAGGCGTTACGCAGCAGGGCCATGTTGGTAATCGGGCCGGTGCCGCCGGGCACGGGGGTGAGATAGCCCGCCACCTGCGCCGCGCTATCGGCATCCACATCGCCGATCAGCCGTCCATCCTCGGTCACGTTGGTGCCAAAGTCCACCACCGCCGCGCCCGGTTTAATCATCGCCCCGCTAATCAGCCCCGGCTGACCGACCGCAGAGATGAGGATGTCGGCTTCGCGAGTGTAGCGGGCAAGGTCAACCGTGCGCGAGTGGCAGGTCGTCACGGTCGCATCGGCGGCGAGTAGCAGTAGGGACATAGGGCGGCCCACCACGTTGCTGCGCCCTACCACCACCGCGTGCTGGCCCGCAATCGTCACATTATAGCGGCGTAGCACCTCGATGCCGCCGAGGGGGGTGGCGGGGCTGATGCAGGGCAAGGCCCACGCCAGCCGCCCGGCATTGAGGGGGTGGAGCCCGTCTATATCCTTGTCGGGGCGGAGCAGGGCCACCGCTTGGGCGGTGTTGATGTGCGCGGGCAAGGGGGTTTGCAGGATGATGCCAATCACATCGGGGGCGAGGTTCATCTGCTTAATCTCATGTTCAAGCTGCGGCTGCGGTGCGTCCGCCTCCAGCCAGCGCACCTTGCAGCGCAGCCCCACCGCCGCGCACGATTTGGTCAGGATTCGCACGTAGCTGGTACTGGTGGGGTTCTCGCCGAGGATGATGACCGCCACGGAGAGCAGGAACTCGTCATCCGCTCCCTGCTTCCACCATGGGTGTCGCCACCGCCACGCCTGCTCGATTGCGCCAATCTCGGCAGCCAGTTCCTCCTTCATCGCTTGGGCCACCTTGCGCCCATCCATGGCGATTGCTTGGGCCATCAAATCTCCTTACAGGTTAATCATTTACTAGGGATGGGTGGCAAGGAACACGCCCTCGACCAGCTTGTTTGCCTTGCCGCCCGCCTGCATCGTGTATATCGCCTGCGTCGCGGCGTGGTTGTCCACGTTCAGGTCTTGGAACAGAGCAGTGTCCTTGCCCAGCCATCCCACTGGCATCGCGTACCCAAACTCGGCGTGGCTGATGACGCTGTCGTCCGCCGCCACCACGCCGATAACCGACTGGTCCAGCGGCTTCAGGTCGCTATCGCTGCCACCCATGGCGTAGAAGGAGAGATAGCTGCCTTCCGGCGACCAAAGGGCGGTCATCTTTATCGAAGGGCCATTGTCCACTGCGCCGGTCGAGGTATAGATGCGGGTCGCTTGGGTGTCGGGCAGGGTGATTAGCTCTAGGCTGCGGGTATCCTTGTGCGGGTCATAGTTGCTGCTGCCAACGTAGACATCGTGGCGGGTGGCGACCGTCTGGTGGTTGGGCGACCAGCCGAATACCGCCCCCTTGTATGACCACAATTCCTTGACCGGCTTGCCGTCGGGGGCAAGTTCCATATTGTTGAAGATGTAATCACCATTGGGCAGGATGAAGGGGGCGGGCAGGTACGAGCTATAGCTGTCCAGATTATCCAGCCGCTGGGTTGCCCCGCCCGCAACCGGCTTGGCGAACACATTGTAGGTGTAGATAGATACCCCCTGCTTGTCCAGTTGGCGATAGAACAGCAGCTTGCCGTCCGGCGACCACTGGGGTAGGTCCGACTGCTTGGCAATCAATACAGACGACTCTGGAGCTTGGGTTGATTGTAGGCCGAGGGCGGGGACAGCGGCATTAGCCTCTCCACCACTGAAGGTCAGGTAATGGCCGTCCGGCGACCAATTCCCCATGCGGAAGCCGGGAGCGGTAGAGGTGGTGAAAGTATCAAGCCCCCCGTACAGACAATCGGTAACGGTATGGGGGCCGGCTATCACCATGATAGCCCTGCTCTGGGTAATGGCGAGGCAGCGACTGTCGGGCGACCACACGAACGGGCCGTTCACATCACGCACCCCCGTCCCTTCTTTGCCGGTAGCGACCTCGGTAATCAGCAAACTGGTGGGGCTGTAGGGGTCGTTGCCCACCCCCGGCGCGGCCCCAGTGAACTTGTAGGTGTAGGCGAGGTAGCGGCTGTTCGGCGACCACGCCAACAGGTAGTCAGTGTTCGCCTCGGACTTCGCTTTGCCGGTGTAAACCGCCGCTGCTTGCCCGCCGCTGATGCTCTGGTCTACATCTACGACGGTGACGTTGCCGCCCGCTTGTGGCAAGTAGGCGATATACTTGCCGTCGGGGGAGAAAGCGGCATAGTTGGCATAGGCACTCTGGTACTCGTCAACTTGCAAGGGGGTGCTGTACGTACCAGCGGCGGCAATCTGCACATCCTTGCCCGCCGCATCGCGTAGGTGCAGGCTGCCGTCGGGGGCGACATAGGCGAACTGGGTGGCAATCGTAATTGCAGCAGGCGCAGTCGGGGTAATCACCGCCCCTGGCACACCGGTGGGTGCGGGGGTGTCAATCGTGGTCTGGGGGGTGGGCAGCAGCGGCGCGATGGTGGGCGGCACCCCTATCGCGGTGGGGACTTCAGTGGGAAACGGGGGCGGCGATGTGGGGGTAGGGCCAGCGGCCAGTGGCGTGTTAGTTGCCGCTGGCTTAGGCGGCAGCGGGGTGGGTGTAAACGAGCTATTATCGCAGGCTTGCAGGCCGAGCGACAACACCAGCAGGGTAAGGGCTAGCAGCAGCTTGCGACGCATCGGCTTGGTCTCGCTTTCTGTGTTCCAGCCAATTATACGATAATCTTCGCCAGCGCGGCGCAGAACTGGGCCACCTCATCCTCGCTGTTGTAGTAATGCACCGAGGCGCGGACCACCTTGTCCAGCCCCCGCGCGGGCATATCCAACAGCGCGTGTTCGGCGAGTATCACCCAGACATTGATGTGCTGCGCCCCCAAGGCCTCGCGTATCGCGGTGGGGTCATACCCATCCACCGTGAAGGTGACGATGCCGCAGTGCTCCGCCCCAATATCGCGTACCGTCACCCCACGCATCTGCCCCAGCCGCGCCCGCAGGTCGGCGGCCAGCGTGTATACGCGGTCGCGGATGTCGGCCAACCCCCATTGCAGGGCGTAGTCAATCGCCATCGCCAGCCCAATCTTGGCCGCGATGTTCGCCTCCCACGTCTCGAAGCGGAGCGCGTCGGGGCGCACCTCGTACTGGTCGGGGGCGGTCCAGTCGGCACTGAGCAGGTCGAGCATGGGCGGCTCAAGCTCGGCGATATGTTCGCGGCGGACGTAGAGGAAGCCAGTGCCGCGCGGCCCCCGCAGATACTTGCGCCCAGTGCCGGAGAGGAAGTCGCAGCCAATCGCGTTCACATCGAGCGGCATCTGCCCCACCGACTGGCAAGCGTCGAGCAAGTATAGCACATCGGCCTCGCGGGCCAGCTTGCCAATCGCCGCGGCGGGGTTGACCAGCCCGCTGTCGGTGGGCACATGGTTAATCGCAATCAGCCGCACCCGCTTGTCCAGCATCTGGCCGAGGGCGGCCACCGAGGTCTGGCCCTGCTCATCGTTGGGTATCGGCTCTACCTTCACCCCCAGCTTGTGGCTGATTTGCAGGAAGGCGATATAGTTGCTGGCGTATTCGGACATCGAGGTGAGGATGCGGTCGCCGCGCCGAAAGGGGATGGAGTAGAAGGCCATCTGCCACGCGCGGGTGGCGGAGTCCATAATCGCAATCTCGTCGCGCCCACAGCCGAGCAATCGCGCTGCCGCCTCGTAGGTGTAATCTACCGCATCATGAGCCTGTCGCGCCGCCTCGTAGCCACCCATCTCCTCCTCCAGCCGAATGTGGCTCACCACTGCGTCGGCGACCACCTGCGGCATCAAGGCCGCCCCCGCGTTGTTGAAGTGGAGCAATCGTTCGCAGGCGGGGGTATCCTGCCGCGCCCGCGCAAGGTCTATGCTCATCACTCACCCTCCCCCTGCCCCTCCCGATGGGAGGGGCGTTATCCAAAGATTATCCCTTGACCAGTCCAGTGACGAAGAAGAGCAGGTTGGCGGGGCGTTCGGCGAGGCGGCGCATGAAGTA
>JBBSEE010000003.1:0-20011 GCA_038239995.1 Chloroflexia bacterium
AGGTTGAGCGATTCCGCCTTGGCCCGCGCGTAGCTAATCATCGCCCCACCGAGGGTGGCGACGAAGATGAGCGTCACCTCCAGCACCGGGGCGGGGCCGGGCCGCAGCAGGTAGTAGAGCATCAGCCCGCCCAGCATAATCGCGTCGGAGTAGCGGTCAATCACCGAATCGAAGAACGCGCCGAAAGTGCTGGCCTTGCCGGTCACTTTCGCCAACGCGCCGTCGGCCATGTCGAAGGCGGCGGCGAACAGCAGCAGCAACGCCCCCGCGACCAAGTGCCCCCCCGCCAGCAGGGCGGCCACCCCGAAGTTGAGCAGCAGCCCGAACATGGTCAGCATATTCGGGGTCAGCCCCGTGTTGGCAAACACGCTCATCACCCGCCGCGCCACGCTGCGCGACCATTCCTGTACACCCTCGTTGAACAACCAAACCTCCCTCTGGGATTTTAGATTTTAGATTTTAGATTTTGGATTGGTGGGTTGTGACCCACATTCGCAATTGAGTAGGGCGGAGGCTCATCGTCCCTACGTCATCAGGCGTAAATCCAGCCCCAACTGCGTAACTCCTAAGTCATAAAATCTAAAATCTAAAATCCAAAATCTAAAATAGCCTTACGCTCTTGCCCACTCGCGGCTGAGGCCATAGACGCGCTGGGCGGTCTCATTGTAGTAGTCCACGATGCGCCGCGCCACCTTGTCCCACGAGTATTGGGCGGCGTGACGCTTGCCTGATGCACCCATCTGCGCCCGCAGGTCGCGGTCGGGCAACAGGCGGATGAGGGCGCGGGCAATCGCCTCTTCGTTCTTCGGCTCCACGAGGAAGCCCTGTTGCCCCTGCTGCAACACGCTGCCATAACCGGCGATGTTGCCCGCCACCACCGCCGTACCCGCGGCCATTGCCTCCAGCAGCACGATGCCGAAGCTCTCGCCGCCAATGCTGGGGGCGCAGAACACGTCCGCACTCTGGTAATATCGCGGCAAGTCCTCATCGCTGACGAAGCCGACGAACTCGACATCGCCGGGGGCAAGGTCGCGCAACTCCTCGGCGAACTCCTCGACCTCTCCCTTACCCGCCACCACCAGCCGCGCACTAGGGAAGTATTCCTTCACCAGCGGCATGGCCCGCAGCAGGTAGCGGAAGCCCTTGCGCGACTCGCTGAACCTGCCCACGAACAGCACGTTGGCCCGCCCGTCCTGCATCAGGGGAATGGGCGGCAGCGGGTTGCTGAACCGCTCAAGCTCGATGCCATTGGGGATGATGCGATAGTCGGCGGGCCAGTATTGCTCCACATACCGCTTGGCGTGGGCCGAGACGGCGATGCGCCCATGCAGCTTGCTGTTGAAATAGTCCAGAATCGGCTTGCCGTAGCGGTAGGGGGTGTTGCTGCCCTCACCGAAGGCGTGGAAGGTGGCAATGTTCATTGTCTTAGAGTGGCGCAGCACCGCCATCGGCACGGTGGGCATGAACGGCTCGTGCAGGTGGATCACATCGAACTGCTCGGCGGCGAGTATCTCTTTGACATAGCCCCATAGCCACAGCGATAGGCTGATGCGGGCTACCGAACCGTTGGCGGGCAGGCCGATGATGTGGCGGCTGACCGGGTAGAAGTTCTTCGCCTCGGTCACATCATCCTCGCGGTTGGAGGTGGGGGCAAGTATCTTCACCTCGTGGCCCATCGCCCGCAACTGCTCGTCGAGGTGGCTGATGTGGTCGCTGACCCCGCCCTTGTAGGGGAAATCGTATGGCGATACAAGGCAAATCTTCATGCCCGCTCCTTCACGATTAGCGTCGCCGCTCGCGGTCGCTGCCGCCCCGCCCCAGCATATTGTCCACCCCCCGCTTCACGTGGCTGGCGGGGAGCAGCAGCCAGCTTCGCACGAGGTTGGCGGCGGCGATGTCGGTGTGTTGGCGCACGCTCCAGAACTCGCCCCGCGCTTGAGTAGCCCCCGTTCGCATCGCGGTTTGGAGGTCGGCGGCGGTGTGGCCGGGGTAGGCGGTGTAACTGCTGCCCACGAGGTGCGCGGCGTGGCTGTCGCTGTTGCCCACCTCTGGCAAATGCCACAGGTCGCGGTTCATCTGGCGCACCTTCTTGTTCGACACCCGCGCCGCGATGCTGGGGTTCATCGTTTCGATGGCACTGAGGGGTAGGTTCAGGGCGAACAGCTTGTTGATGCTGCCCTCGCCGAGGCTGAGGGTCAACCAACTGAGCGCGTGTGGGGCGGTGCATAGCCCACCTGCGTCCAGCACATCGTAGACCACCTCTTCCACCGGCTTGTACATCTTATAGTTGCCGCGATAGAGGCTATCATCGAAGAAGTAGCAGAGCAGGTGCCCCTGCCGCGTGGTAATCTCCGCCCCCAGCACCACCTCGAAGCGATAGTTGCGCTTGGCGGCAATCTCGCGGGCCAGCAGCCCCCCCTTGAAGTTGTCGTGGTCGGTAATCGCGATTACGTCGAGGTCGGTCTGGTGCTGCACATACTCTAGCATCTTCTCCACAGTGTGAATGCCGTCGCTGAGAGTGGTGTGCATATGCAGGTCGGCCTTGCCGAGGCGCGGCGGGTCGGTGTCGTGGTGCGGCTGCGGTAGATTCAAGTTGGCCCCCTGTGTGGCTGAGGATACATAAATACACGCTTGCATTATAACGGTAAACGGGTTGGGAGTCAAATGGCGGGGGGTGGGAAAAGGTTTGAGGTTTGAGGTTTGAGGTTTGAGTTAGTGATGAGTGATGAATGATGAGTGATGAATGTAGGGGCGTGATAAATCACGCCCAGCCGACGCGCATCCACCTAAAGCCTCTCCCAGCGGGAAACCCCCTTGTGGGGTTCCCTGTGGGTAGGTTTAGTGAGGGAGAAGTGTGCCCCGCAGCAACGCTCATTGTAACAACGCACCATCACGTAGCGGCGAGTGCAACCCGCCCCTACATCAGCATAAGTTGTTGCGATAAGCGCAGCAGCGCGTCGGCAGGGCGCGATCAATCCGCGCCCCTACGTGTCCGCGTGTCCGCGTGTCCATTGAACCGTCCGTTGGCTAGTCTGCTATTCACCATTTACCATTTACCATTCACCATTCTACCTTCTACATCCTCCCCTACGGGGTGGGCGGAGTGCCGGGGTTCATGCTCTTGTAGATGATGCGCGAGAGTTGGGCGCGGGTGCTGGGGTCGTCGGGGCCGAAGCGTCCGTCGCCGTAGCCGCTAATCACCCGCCAGCTAACCGCCGTCTCCACGTAGGCATAGGCCCAATAGCTGGGTGGCACATCGGTGAAGCTAGGGTTGGACGGAGTGAGCCGCGCCCAACCGTGCGCCCTGACCACCGCGGCGGTAATCTGAGCGCGGCTGACGTTGTAGCCGGGGTGGAAGCCGCCATCGGGGTAGCCGCGCAACACACTGTTCGCGTTGGCAGTCTCCACGTAGCTGAATGCCCAGTGGCTGGTCGGCACGTCGGGGAAGGTGGCGACGCTAGGGGTGTACAGCGGCCAACCCATGCTCAGGGTAATCAGCTTGGCGAACTGGGCGCGGTTCATGTTCGCGTTGGGGTGGAAGTAGCCGTCACCGTAGCCGCTGATGATGTTCTGGCAATATAGCTGGGTCACGTAGAAGTAGGCCCAATGGCTCTCCGGTAGGTCGGGGAAGTTGATACCACACAGCCCCGGCGTGAAGGTGGGTGCTGGGGTCGGCGTATCGGTCGGTATCGGCGTATTGGTCGGCACCGGGGTGTCGGTCGGCTGCGGGGTGTCGGTCGGGGTATCGGTCGGCATTGGCATATCGGTGGGGGTGGCGGTGGGCATCCCGTTGGGGTCAACCGGGATGAAGCGCATCGCGTCGAACCACACATTCTTGCCATTCTCCCCCGTCACATCGCTGAGTTTGACGTAGTTAGCCGTACCCGCGTCCAGCGAGTAGCGACCGAGGGCCGCCCACTGCCCGTGCATACTGTCCTGCAAGCCCCAGCCCGCCAGCCCGTCGGTGAAGGCATCTTGATTGATGTTCACCAGTGTGCTGTTGCCGCCGCTCCAGCCCACCGTGTAGACCGCGTTGCTGGTGTCGGTGTTGCCATTGCTCACGTAGGGGATGTAGGCGTAGATGTCGTAGCTGCCCGCCGCGGGGATGTTCGGTCGCCATACCGCATAGTTGGTGCTTTGGCTGGAGTCGACCACCGAGTAGGTGAAGTAGGCGTTGCTGCCGTAGGTGCTGCCCCCCGCACTGTACCATTGATGGGCGGGGTCAATCACGGTCGGCACCGGGTGGAAGGGGCTGTCGAGGTTGTCCACCACCGTGTCCGCCTCGCTGTCGCCGCGCACCAGAGCCATGTAGTGGGTGTATTGCCAGTTAGGGCCGGGGTCTACGTGGGGGTGGACCTGATTGGGGATTTCCTTGTGGCTAATGATGTGCAGGCGGTCGCGGGGGATGCCGTAGCGGTCAGTTAGGTTACGCACCAACGCGGCGGAGGATTGGTACATCGCCTCGGTGTACCATGAGGGGTCGTTCATGTAGCCCTCATGTTCGATGCCAATCGCCCGCTGATTGTAGCTCCAGTTGCCCGCGTGCCACGCGATGTCGTGATTATGCACCATCTGGGTCACATCACCATCGCTGCTGCGTATCACGTAGTGGGCACTCACTTGGCTGCTGGGATTCTGAAACCACGAAATCGCGCTGGCGTAGCTGCCTTCGGTATCGTGGATGACGATGCGGTCAATGTTCAGGTCGTAGGGGCGGTTGGCGGCGGTATAGTTGCTGCTGCTGGCCGCCACCCAGTGGGCGGGGCCATAATCGTCGGAGTTGGGGGCGGCCTTGTCCGGCGCGATACTGTCCACGTTGAGGTCGTGTGCAGGAATGGTCAGGGACTCGCCGCTGGTGGTGGTCTGCTCCACCCCCTTTGCCAGCAGGGTGTAGATGTCGCGGCTGTACAGGTCGGCCACGCCGGGGTGGATCGCCTCGCTATAGGCAACGACCACTGGCCGCCACGCTTCGAGGCCGTCAGCGGCGGTCAAGTTGATGCTCTGCTGCTGCATCAGGGCTTGCATCAAGGCCGCCGCCCCCCGAATGTTCGCCTTCGCGTCGGTCTTCAGGGTGTCGGGTTGCTCACCAATCAGCTTGGCGGCTTGGGCAAGGCTGTCATTGTCCGCCCGCTCCACGAGGTGCATCACCCCGTAGCCGCCGTCCTCCGCATCATTGCCACTAGGGGGAGCAGCCTGCTGCTCAAAGTGACTCTCCTCGTAGCCAATCGCCAGCAAGATGTCGGCGGGGATGCCATAATCTGCCGCCGCCTGCGCGAACACATCAGCCAACGGGCCGCTCGGTTGCAGCACGGGCGCGTCGCTAGCCACGTTCGGGTCGCTCGATGGGTCGGTGGCCGCGTGCGAACCCGCTGGGGCCAGCAGCAGGATGAACAGAGCCACCAGTATCAGTATGCGGGACGCTTTCGCTCCCGTTCGCCACTTCCTAGCCAATTTACACCTCCATCTCATCGCGCGGGGGCGAACCACCGTTCACCCCGATAGATTGCCGTATCTCCCAGCCCATTATCGGTGTAACGAACCAGCCGCCCAAAAGTTGCAGATTCGCAAGTTAATCCCAAAAATAAGAGCCTATCCGTAAGTTGCGATAGGCTCATGCTTAATTTCCCCTCCCACCGCGAGGGGCAGGGGGTGGGAGGATAACTCCTCGTCCTCATCCTCATCGTCGAGGTCGGCAAGGGCGGCGAGGTCGCTGAGGCTGGTCAGGCGGGTACCCTTGCCCGGCTTCTCCTTCTTGCCCTTGCGCCCCTTGTCCTCATCCACTTCCGGTTCAGCGGTGGTGGGATGACCGGGCAGCAAGCCGCTGGCGGATGGCGCAGTAGCCACCCCACCCCCCTCGAAGCCCTTCGCTTGCAGCTTCTCATGCAACTCGTCGAGGGCCTTCTGCCCAAAGTTGCGGAGGGCAAGCAATTCGTTGTCGCCCATGGTCATCACCTGTCCAACGGTGTCAATGTAGGCCCGCTTCAGGGCGTTGAAGGTGCGGCTGCTGAGGTCGAGGCTGTCAATCGGCACACGAGCCAGTTCGGTGTTGACCGGCGGGGCGGGCAACTCCACCTCCTCGGCGAGGTCGAACAGGCCACCGCTGAAGCTAGCGATAATCTGGCCGTGCTTGGTGAGGATTTGGGCAGCTTGGCGCAACGCCTCCACCGCCTCAATCGTGCCGTCGGTCCAGATGTCCAGTATCAGGCGGTCATAGTCGGTGCGCTGGCCCAAACGGGTGTGTTCCACCACGTAGTTGACCCGCGAGATGGGCGAGTACATCGCGTCAATCGGCACCATGTCCAGCGGGGTGCTGTCCATGTGCGCCTCGGCGGGGCTATAGCCGTAGCCACGCTCAATCATCAGTTCCACATTCAGGGGGTCGCGGCTGGCGTTGCTGATAGTCAGCAGTTCGACTTCGGGATTAAGTAGCTCCAGCCCATCGGCAAGCTCGGCATCGCCAGCGGTCAGCACCCGCCGCCCGTTGGCAAAGGTGCCGGTGTGCAGTATCATCCGCTGCGGCTGTTCGCCCCGATAGCGGAGGCGGAGTTGCTTGGCGTTGAGGATTAGGTCAATAATATCTTCTTCAATCTGTGGTATCCGCCCCTCGTCGTCGGGCGGAGGGTCCAGCTTGATGGCCGTCACCGCCGCGCCCGGCAGCGAGTTGAGCAGCACCTTCTTCAGGGCGTTGCCCAAAGTCGTGCCCCAGCCCGGCTCCAGCGGCTCCATCTTGAACCGCGCATGGTCGGGTTCGGTGGCAATCTGTTCGATTTCTGGCAGGGTAATATCCAGCAAAACATCCACCCCCATTACTAAGTTTATATGGCACGAACGCGCCTCACCAGTCGTGGGGCGCGAACCGTATTATAACATATTTGGCGGGCGATTTCCAGTGTCAGGCGAACACGGTGCGCCGCCGCAGCACCCACGCGGCCACCAGCAAGGCGACCACGGTGAAGGCGGCCAGCAGCGCGGCGTAGAGCAGCCCGGTCTCGAAGCCGAGGTCGCCATTGGCGGTCCCGAACAGCCCCTTAGTCAGGTAGTAGGTGGGCACCGCGTAGGCCAACTGGCTGAGGATGGGCACATCGCTGAGGAAGGGCAGAGCAAAGAATATCGGCCACATCAGTATCAGCCCAAACACCCCCACCCATGCGTAGACGGTCTGGATGTCGTTGAAGTAGGCCCCGAACACGATGCCCACCGCGGCGGCGAACAGGTTGCCCAGCACGATGAACAGCAACAGCCCCCCCGCGTCGCTGATATAGCCGAGGAAGGGGATGACCACCACGAGGCTGAGGGCGATGGTGTAGAAGAAACTGACGAAGCTCTTCGCCAGCACGATGTCCAGCGACCGCGCCTGGGAGGCCAGCAGCAAGCGGATGGTCTTTTTCTCCTTCTCCTCCACCAGCAGCCCCGGCAGGAGGTAGATACCCACCCCGATGGGCACAAGGGCCAGCGCAATCGCGGCGAACAACGCCCCGTTCTGATGGGCCAACTGTTGGTAATCGCGCCCCGTAATCGGCGCGGGGTTGACCACTTGCGGGGCGGCGGCGTAGCCGGGGGTCTGCCCCGCGGCGGTCTGGAAGTAATCGAAGAAGGAAACGGTGGCCCGCTGCTGGTCCATGTAGTCGTGAATCTTCTGACCGTTGATGTAGAGGGCCAACCCCGGCGGCTGCCCCTCCTTGATGGCGGCGAGGCTGCCGCTGGGGATGACCACCCCGTAGCTGTAGGGGCTATCCTTGTCCGCGAGGCGGGCGCGAACCTCGTCGGCGCGGCTAGTGTTGTCCACCACGATGCGGGGCGTGACCAGCCGCAGGGTGTCGCTAATCGGCACACTATCGGGGTTGTAGGCCAGCACGCGGGTGGGGGTCTGCACCGCAAGGTTGATAATCGCGTACAGGGCGGCGACAAAGATAGGCACCAGCAGCACAGTCGCCATGCTCTTGTTCTTCAGCACGTCGGCCATATCTTTGGCGACAATTGCGCGGATGATACGTAGGTTCATGGTTGTTCCTCCACCCTCGCCATCAAGGCCACCATCCCGCCCAGCATTCGCCGCTCTAGTACCTGTACTTGGAAGCCCGCCTTTTGCAGCAGGGTGGGGGTGGGACGGTTCAGGTGACAGCCGACCAGTTGGTGATACAAGGGGTCGAGTACGCTGGTCACTGCCCCCAAGATGGGATTGGGCGGGCGAATATGTTCGAGGGCCAGCAACTGACCATGGGGGCGCAGCACGCGCTTAATCTCGGCGAACATCAGCATCGGGTCGGAGATGCCGCACAAGGCCAGTGAGCTAACCACCGTGTCGAACGCGCCGTCGGCAAAGGGCAGGGTTTGAAAGTCGGCGCGGCGCAACTCTACGGGGTAGGGTAGCCGCGCCGCTTTAGCCTCGGCGCGGGCCAGCATCTCCTCGCTGATGTCCAGCGCGGTCAAGCGGTGCAGGTCGGCGGGGTAGTGGGCGAAGGTCGCGCCGGTGCCCACCCCCACCTCCAACACCTCCCCCCGCGCCCGCCCGAATAGCCGCCCCCGCATTGCCTCTGGCCCGCGGCTACGCTGGTCGTAACTCGCCGCCTCCTGATTGTAGATGCGCCTAACCTTCTCTGCGTCAGCCATAATTCACCTCGCGTTTAGATTAGACTTACGCACAGTTGAACAGGAGTTACGCAGTTGGGCGGGCGAGTGCAACCGCCCCTACGTTACGGTGCGTTGATTACGATGAGCGTGGATGTACGTCACCATTCTCCCTCACCAACCTCTCCCGCTGGGAGAGGCTTTAGGTGGATGCGCTTCAGCATTCTCCCGCACCAACCTCTGCCGCTGGGAGAGGCTTTAGGTGGATGCGCTTCCGCCTTGCATTTACCATTCATCACTCATCACTCATCACTAACTCAAACCTCAAACCTTCACCTAAGCCGCTTCGATGGAGCGGCGGCGGAGGATGACCATGGTGAGGGCGAGCAAGGCCACCGCCACCGCTGCGCTGAGGCCGAGGTCGAGGGCCGCGCTACTGAAGTCGAGGCTGCCCATCGCCGCCCCAATCGTGCCGTCCATCAGCCAGTAGCTGGGGATAATCTTCAGCAGCACCGCGAAGATACCCGTCACCCCGAAGATAACAAAGATGCCGGGCAGCATCATCAGGGTCATCAACATCCCCGACCACGAGTTCACTGCCTGCACGTTGTTGAAGAACGCGCCGATGATTAGCCCCATCGCCACCCCGAACAGTGAGCCTATCACCACGAAGGCGGCAATCAGCGGGATATTCTCCACCGTGCCGCTATTGATTGCCAGCACTAGAGCGGCCAGTAGCAGCGAGTAGAGGAAACCGATGGCCGCCTTCGCAATCACCACCTCGCTGGTACGAGCCGGGGTAGTGAGCAGGAAGCGCATCGTCTTCTTCTCCTTCTCCTCCACCAGCAGCACCGGCAGCACCAGCATCCCGATGATGATGGGGGTGAGCGCAAGGGTGAAGCCACCGTAGAACGAGCCGAGCGCGTTGGGGTTGCTGAAGAACTTAGAGATGGGGCTATTGTCCGCATCCTTCGGCTTGTTCACCGTCTCCGCGTGCAGGGTAAGCGGGGGCGGCTGGTTCGCCTGCGCGGTGAAGTAGCTGGCGAACACGATGGTGGAGCGCTGTCGGGTAAGCTCGTCCTTCACCTTGGCCGCGTTGATGTACAGTTCGATGGTGGGCCGCTTGCCCGCCTGCATATCCGCAATCGCGTGCGCGGGCACCACGATGCCATAATCCTCCTTCGGGTCGGTCGCCAGCATCGCATTATGCACCTCGTCCGCGCTGCTGACGTTGTGTATCTGCACCTCATCGGTGGCCCGCAGACCGAGGGTGGGGGTAATCGTCACATTGTCGGGGTTGTAGGCCACGATGATGGTCGGCCCCGGCTTCTGCGCGATGGTAATCACCAGATATAGCACGGCAAGGAAGATGGGGGTGAGCAGGCCGTACAGGGTGGTCTTGTTCTTCACCACATCCTTGATGTCCTTCGCCATGATGGCACGGATAACTCGCAGGTTCACGGTTTTATCTCCTTTAAGGGGGCACACAATCCCCGCCCCTATACAAAATCCAAAATCCAAAATCTAAAATCCCTAGAGCAACGACCGTCCCGCCAGCTTGATGAACACTTCCTCCAGCGTGGCCTCGTCGCTGTGCGCGGTAACGATTTGGTCCGCGGCGAGAGCTTGGGCGAAGGCGGCGGCATCCTGCGGGTCGCCCATGCAAAACTTCTGCTCGTGTATCCCCCCGTCGCCATTGCGTATCTGAGCGGTAAGGCTATGTTCGCCGTACTTAATCTTCAGGTTCTGGGGGGTGTCCTCGGCGATAATCTTACCCTCGCTGACGAAGCAGATCCGCTGGCAGAGTTCGTCCGCCTCATCCATGTAGTGGGTGGTGAGGATCACGGTTGCGCCGCCGCTTGCCAGTCCCTTGATTAGCCCGCGCACCTCCGCCGCGCTAGAGGGGTCGAGGCCGCGCGTCGGCTCGTCGAGGAACAGCACGCGCGGCTGGTGCAGGATGGCGCGGGCGATGAGCAGCCGCTGCTTCATCCCCGTGCTGTAGCCCTTGACCGCATCCTTGCCCCGCTCCGCCAGTCCCACCTCAGTCAACACCTCGCTGATGCGCGGGGCGGCGTTGGGGATACCGTATAGGCTGGCGGCGAACTGCAAGTTCTCAATCGCACTGAGCCGCTCATACACGTTAGGGTCCTCGAACACGATGCCAAACAGGGGGCTGGCCTTGTGCGACTCGCGGGTCATGTCGTAGCCGCCCAGCATCGGCTGGCCCGATGTGGGGAGCAACTGCCCGGTCAGCATCTTAATCGTGGTGGTCTTGCCAGCCCCGTTGTGGCCGAGCAGCCCATACACCTCGCCCGCCTGCACCGCGAAGCTGATGCCCCGCACCGCCTCCACCTTGCCGTAGTTCTTGTACAGGTCTATCGCCTGCACCATTGGTTGCTGCTGATTCATTCATTTACTCCTTTTTGTAACTGCCTTGCTGATGACCTGACCATCACGGGTTGCTTACGTGCAAGACTATTATAAAGGGGGTGCAAGTGGCATTACAACAAAAATGGCCAAACGGCGCAATCGCGGGCTGAATGGCGCATATGGGGGGCTGAATGGCGGAAGATGACGTGGGCAAGGCGATGAGTGGCGCGTAGACAGGGCTGAATGGCGTAGCTAATACCCCAGCAAATCCTGCAACTCTTTGGCCGCTTGCTTGCTGAGGGGAATGGAAGTGCCGTCCTTGTCGTCCAGCACGAGGGTGAAGCTGTTGCGGGTGTAGGGAATGACTTCCTTGATGTGCTGCATATTCACGAGGTAGGCGCGATGGGCGCGGAAGAAGCCGCTGCGGACCAGCTTGTCCTCAAGTTCTTGCAGGGTGAATCCCGCCACCGCCTCGTCGTTGGCGGTTCGCAGCACGGTGCGGCCCTCGTTGCTATAGGCGTAGAGGATGTCGGATGGGTTGTACAGCACGATGCGCTCGTCCTTGCGGGCGGGTATCTTGAACGGCTGCACCACCCCCTCTTGGCGGCGGGCGGCGGGGGCGTAGCTGGCGACGATGCGCCCATCCTGCAACTCGTACACGCGGGTGGCAAAGCTCTGTGCCCAGACGCTATCTGATGTGACCACCAGCACCGCTGCCCCCCGGGCCGCCTCCTCGGCCAAGAGGCGGGCGAACAGTTGCGCGGTTTCGATGTCGGTGCGGCGTTGGGCCTCCTCCAGCAGCAGGATGTCCGGCTGGTGTAGGATAGCGAGCGCAAAGCTGAGGCGACGACGCGCAGTGGGGGTCATCTTTGGGGGGACAGTATTGGCGAGGTCGGTGAGGCCGAGGCGTTGCATCGTCTCCGCCACGCGCTGGCTGCGGGCGGGATTGTCCAGTCGGGTGCGGGTCTTGGCGAAGAAGTCGAGTTGCTGCTGCACAGTGAGCCGGTCGTAGAGGGTATCATCGTCGTACATCACCCCCAGCGTGGGGTTGCCAGTTCCGCCCATCGCTTCTCTACGCACCTGCCCTCCGCCCGGCGGCTGCGTGCCCGACACAATTGCAAATAGCATCGCCCGCCCCTCATCGGGGGCACTGACCACCGCCACCACCTCGCCGTCGCTGACGTGCAGTTCCGGCAGGCTGAGGGCGACCCGCCCGTTGACCACCTTCTCGATATTGCTCAACTCAATCATTGTGGGGGATTATAAGCTATCGCCATGCGCCGGTCAAGCGTGCTTGACACCCGCCCCCGCATCCTCTATAGTTGGCCCTGCTACCAATATGACACCAAGGAGGAACCGATATGGAGGCCAAGCCACGCGCCGAACTCGGCCCGCTGGTATTGATAATTCTAGGGGTGTTGCTGTGTGTGGGCATCATGCTGTTTGCTTTCCTCGCCCCGCCCAACGCCACCTCGCCCGCTACCATCCCCCCCAGCCCCACCCCGATTGGGCTGATGCGCGGCATCTTCAGCCTGCTGTAGCTCGGTCATGTGCCGCCAGCGGATTGAAAAAACGGATAAACGGATAGGATTGGCGTAGGGGCGCAGATTTATCGCGCCCAACTCCAGCGCATCATCATCCTTGCACTCTATCTGTGGTGATATGACAGGGCCATAATCCCCGCCCCATAGGAAAAGGCGCACCGCTTGGTGCGCCTTCTTCTTTTACTCCCCACCTGATTTCACCTTTGTATGGGTAGGTGGCGGTTAAGCCACTGGCACCATTGGCTGCTGCTCCACCGTTTCGGGGCTGGGGTGGCCCTTGGTGCGGTTCTTCTTCGCGGGGGGGATTGGCTCTAGGGCGTGGTTCAGCACCTCGTCCATGGTGTCCACGTAGATGAAGTTCATCGCCTTGCGTAGCTCCTCGGTGAACTCTTCCACGTCGCGTTGGTTACGGCGGGGGGCAATCACGGTGTGAATGCCCGCCCGCTTGGCGGCGAGGGTCTTCTCCTTCAGCCCACCAATCGGTAGCACTCGCCCGCGTAGGGTGATCTCGCCGGTCATCGCCAGCTCGCTCTTCACCTTCCGCCCGGTCAGCAGGCTGGCAATCGCGGTGGTCATGGTGATGCCCGCGCTCGGCCCATCCTTGGGGGTTGCCCCCGCGGGGATGTGGACGTGGATGTCGCTGGTGGCAAAGATGTCCTCATCAATGCCCAACTCCACCGCGTGGGAGCGCACATAGCTGAGGGCCGCCTGCGCCGATTCGCGCATCACGTCACCCAATTGCCCGGTGATGGTCAGTTGCTTGCTGCCCTTCATCCGCGTCGCCTCGATGAACAGTATCTCACCGCCCACCTCGGTCCACGCCAGCCCGGTAGCGACACCGGGGATGCTGACCATTTCGGCCACATCGGACTCGAAGCGCGGCTTGCCGAGGTACTCGCGCACTTGCTCCGGCGTAACCTCGATGGGCAGGGGCGACTTAGCCGCCTTCTTGCCCTTCTTTGGTTTGACTTGGTGGGCTTGCTCGGCCATAGTCTGGGCCACCTTAGTTACCACCTTGCGGCAGATGTTGGCAATCTCGCGCTCAAGGTTACGCACCCCCGCCTCGCGGGTGTAATCGCGGGCCACCGTCAAGATAGCCTCATCGGTGAAGCTGATGTCCTCGATGGTCAGCGCGTGCGCGGTAGTCTGCTTCGGCACGAGGTAGCGGCGGGCGATGTGCAGCTTCTCTTCCTCGGTGTAGCCGCTGAGGGGCAGTATCTCCATGCGGTCGCGCAGCGCGGGCGGGATGTTGTCCAGCCCATTCGCAGTGGCGATGAACATCACCTTGCTCAGGTCGAACGGCACATCGAGGTAGTGGTCGCGGAAGTCCTTGTTCTGCTCCGGGTCTAGCACCTCCAGCAACGCGCTAGAGGGGTCGCCGCGATAGTCCATCCCCAGCTTGTCCACCTCGTCGAGCATGAACACCGGGTCGTTGGACTCGGCGCGACGAATCGCCTGCGCCACCCGACCGGGCATCGCCCCGATATAGGTGCGGCGGTGGCCGCGTATCTCCGCCTCGTCACGCACCCCGCCCAACGACATTCGCACGAACTTGCGGCCTAGGGCGCGGGCAATGCTCTGGCCGAGGCTGGTCTTGCCTACCCCCGGCGGGCCGACGAAGCACAGGATTGGCTCACGGGCGTGGGGGGCGTGGGGAGAGGGGGTGACATTCTCGGTGCGGTCCATATCGGCGACCACCACTTCCTCGGTCGGCTTCAGTAGGGCGGCCCGCTCCTCGCGCAGTCTACGCACTGCAAGGTACTCGATGATGCGCTCCTTAATCTTCTCTAGGTCGTAGTGGTCCTCGTCCAGCACCTCACGGGCCTTGATTACGTCAATCTTGGTCTCGGTACTCTTATCCCACGGCATCGCCACTAGCCATTCGAGGTAGCCGCGAATCACGCTGTACTCTGGGGCTTGTTGGGGCAAGCGGGCAAGGCGGTCAAGCTCACGCTTGGCTTCCTTCTCCGCTTCGGGGGGCATATGGGCGGCTTCCACTTCCTCGCGCAGATGGTTAATCTCCGCAGTGGCCTCGTCATCCTCGCCCAGTTCGCGTTGCAGCACCTTGATTTGCTCGCGCAGCATATACTCGCGCTGCGTCTTGCTCATCTCATCCTGCACCTTGCCCTGTATCTGCCGCCCCAGTTCCAGCACCTCAAGCTCTTTGCTTAGGAATGCGGTAATCTGGTGCAGCTTCTCGCGCAGGCTGGTGGTCTCTAGCAGCCCCTGTCGCTCCTCTAGGCTGATACGCAGGTTGTTAGCGACGAAATAGAGCAGGTGCAAGGGGTTGGGGATGTTCAGCGCGGCGGTGGCTAGTTCGTCGGGGATGTTCGGTATCAGTTCGACGATGCGCTGGGTCAAGTTCTGCAAGTTACGGGTGAGGGCCTCAATCTCTACGCCCTCTTCTTCGTGGTCGGGGTAAAGTTCGACCTTGGCCTTCAGGTACGGCTTCTCTGCAGTGTACTCTAGGATACGCACGCGCTGCACACCCTGCACCAGCAGGCGCATGGTGCCGTCCGCCATCTTCATCATGCGGTCAATCCGCGTCACCGTGCCGATGCTGAACGAATCGCCCGGCCCCGCCCCATCAATGCTGGCATCCTTCTGCGCCACCATCACCACTAGCTTATCTTTGGACTTGGCGACATCCTCAATCAGCCGCAAGCTCCGCTCTTGCCCCACCGCCAGCGGTGCGCCGGTATATGGATATATCACTGTATCCTTCAGCGGCAGCACCGGCAGCACACTGGGGATGCCTAGTTCGTCATCGTCCATGCCCTTGCCTTCGCCGTCGCCATCCAATATATCGGAAGGCATATAGATTACCTTATCATCATTAGCCATTTCATTTATCCTTTTTGCTTAACCGCTGCCATATTTCGCGGAACTGTGGTGCGATGGTACTGCTCCTCGGTATAGACCATTATACCAAATATCCGCCGCTAGCCGCGTTAGAGAGCTATTAGATTTGCCCCTATTTTGGCGGTCTACAACGTAGGGTCGAGCAGCGGCCCACCCTGCGACACGGCCTAACCGTGCTGTTAACATAACGATAAACAAACGTTGACCTTGCCTTAAACCAGCCTTAACAGCGGCGCGGTACAATCAGAACAGATGTATCGTGGATGGGTGGATAAGAATGTAGGTGTGGGCTGCACTCGCCCAAGATAAGAATGTAGGGGCGGGATGCACTCGCCCAATGAGGCAAAGCACGATGAGCGGAAACCTGAGCGAACTGAAGCTGCTAGTCACCACCGAATCGTTCGGGCAACTGAACGGGGTGTCGCGGGCGAGCATCGCCTTCTGCGCCTACCTGAAGCAGGTAGGGGCGAACTTCCGCATCCTCGCGCCGGTGGGCCGCAACCTGCTGGCAAGCGATGCCGATTATCCGCTGCGGCGGCTGCACGGCTTCCCCTTCCCCACCAGCCCCGACCTGCGGGTAGTTACCCCCTTCTCGCTCCGCAAGCAAATCAACGCGCGTCGCTGGCAGCCCAGCGTGGTCTACCTTGCCAGCCCCGCCAGCCTCGGCCTGCTGGTCTGGCTACAGGCGCGTCACCTGCCCCTCGTGGTCAACTATCAGACGGAACTGAGCGACTTCGCCCGCACCGCCCTGCCCCGCCCCCTGCATCGGCTGGTCTGTGGGGCGATTGACCGCCTCACCGCGCATATCTTCAACCACCGCGCGGTTAAGGCGGTGCTGGCAACGCGGGCCAGCTTCGATTATCTGTGCCGCATTGGGGTAAAGGGGGACAAGCTCCGCCCCATTCAGCGCGGGGTGGACACCACCATGTTCGCCCCCAGCAAGCACAGCCCCGACCTGCGTCGCCGCCTCGCCCCCAATGGGGAGGCTCTTATTTTGTACGTGGGGCGGCTGGCCTTCGAGAAGAACCTGCCCCTGTTGGCCGAGGTGAATCAGCGGCTGCTGGCGATGCAGGGGCGCGGCGAACTCCGCCCCTTCCGCCTTGTGCTGGTGGGCGGCAACGACAACCGCGCGGTCGAGCAGCGCATCCATGCCGCCTTCGCCGCGCATCCCAATGTGGTGTTCAGCGGGCCAAAGGTGGGCGAGGAGCTAGCCGCCTACTACGCCTCTGCCGACCTGTTTGCCTTCCCTGCCCTACACGAAACCTTCGGCCAAGTGGTGCAGGAGGCGATGGCCTCGGGCCTACCCGTGGTCGCGATGAACAGCGGCGGCCCCGCCACCATTGTGCAGCCGGGGCAGACCGGCTACCTCTGCGACCCCGCCCACCCTGCCGAAGCGATGGCCGACTACCTAGCGCGGCTGCTACGTGACGATGTGCAGCGCGAGAGCATGGGGCAGGCGGCGCGACAGTTCGCCACGCAACGTTCGTGGGATGAGGTCAACCAGCAGATACTCGATGTGTTGATTGAGAGCGCAACGATACCGCAATTGCAGCTTTAAGATTGTAGATTGCAGATTAGGTCAAACCAGCAGCCACAATCCAAATCCAAAATCCAAAATCTGATAGAAGGGTGGTGGAACAACGATGGCAATAGATACCAAGCGAGGTGGCATCAGCGGCATGGCGGTGATGACCCTACCGCCGCGGCGGGTGGTCAGCGACCGCTGGCGCACGCTGGCGACCCATATCTCCAATTTCATCAACCCCATCTTTGTGGTCATCCCCACCATCGTGCTGGCGGGGGTATACGGCAGCAACGACTTCGGCAAGGGTGCGGTCTGGACCGCGATTGCCCTGCTCAGTCTCTGCATCCTGCCCGCCGCCTATGTGGTCATCGGGGTGAAGCGCGGCACCCTCAGCGGCATCCACCTCCCCCGCCACAGTGAACGCACCCGCCCGCTGGCCTTCTCGCTCATCAGCGCGGTGACGGGGGTGTTGCTGCTCGCCCTGCTGGGGGCCACCCCCCTGTTCCTCGCGGTGGTCTACAGCGGGGTCTTGACCACGCTGGTCCTCGCGGGCTTCACCCTGCTCTGGAAGGTGAGCTTCCACAGTGCCAGCATCACCGGCACGGTGCTGACCCTCGTCTGGCTCATCGGCTTGGTCGCGCTGCCGCTCCTCGCCCTCATCCCCGCAGTCGGCTGGGCGCGGGTCAAGCTAGGGGCGCACACCATCTGGCAGGTGCTGGGTGGGGCGGCGGTGGCGACCATTGTGGTCTCGCTGGTGCTGTCGGTAGTACGCTGATTTAAGCCGAGGGCGATTGAAAAGTGGGGGAGATAGAACTACGGAGGAACGGAAGGGCGGAAAAGCGGAGCAAACGACCTGCTCGCAGCCGCATCCAACCGCTTCCGCACTTCGGTAGTCCCGTCTTTTCCGCAGTTCTATCTGGCTGCTCATCTTTTCAACCAACCCGCGATTTTAGCCGCAGCCTATTGACAGCTATCAATAGCCGTGATATAATAGTGTTAGTGGGATTATTAGTAGTTAGCTCTCTCACCACTAAATCTTCCACCTAGAAGCTGCTGATATTACCCCACTTCTCCGTATCTGCCCCCAATCCCGCCACCCCGTTTATCACCGTCGTGCCACCTTATACCTCACTATTATGCCCCGTCTTTTACCACTATCGCGCCTCGCCACTTTTCATCATCTAACACACAGCCACCTTCGCCTTGCGCGGCACTCCCCGCGCCTTACCAACCTAGATAGTTGTGAGCAATCACCCTAGAGTAGGAGGTGCAGGTCCGGTAGCTCGGTGCGCCTTGTTGCGCGTGCGACTACCCACAGAGAGCCATTACCAGCGGGTGGCTGGCAGCCTTCAAGCCTATTTATACCCAAATCAAGGAGGCATACCCTTATGTCCGAAGAACGCAAACGCGAGGAAACCGCCCCGCTGCGCGGCGAGGATGTCGGTGAGACTCCTAGCCAAGAGCGGGCCGAACACGCGGGCAAGAGTCAAGCCCAGCCAGAGGGGCGAACATACCGCATCGAGGGTGAGGCGCAATTGCAGCAGCGGGAGCAGTTGCCCGGCGAGATCAAGATGCACGCCTACGCCTTCGACCCCTATGGCACGCCGCTGGGCGAGACCGAAGTGGATGACAAGGGCCACTTCAGCTTGCCGCTCAGGATGGCGCAGCCGGGCGATGTCGAGATAGTGATTGGCCCCCGTGACGACCCCAAGACGGTACGCACCGGTCGGGTTTACAGCCATTCGATTTCTGCCCAGCAGTTGGAGAAGGAACAGGTAGTCAAACTGTCCCCCTTCTTTATCCCGATTGATTGGTGGTGGTGGTGGTGGCGGCAGCGCATCTGCGTCAGCGGCCATGTGTATAAGGTCACTGAGCATGGCAATTGCCCCGTTCCCTTCGCCAAGGTAGAAGTATTCGATGTTGACCGCGAGAGCTGCTGGTGGTGGTATATCCTACGCTGGTGGGATTACCTCATTGACCGCCCCGTGGTGCGCCTCCCCGAACTGCTCAAAGAGCGACCGCTACGCCTGCCCAAACCGATCCCGCCCGACCCCGGCCCGTGGGAGCGTCTCAAGCAGTCTAATGCCCTATTGCGCCCCGGCGAGATGGTGGGCTTCAACCCACAGCCCGACCCACCCGCCTTCCGCCGCGCCGAGGAGATGGGGATGAGCGGCGGCGAGATGGTCAGCCTCAACCCGCAGCCGTTGCCACCCCGCAGCACTCGCACCGGCGATATGATTAGCCTCAACCCCCAGCCGATTCCGCCCGGCGCACCACTCCGCCTCGGCGAGGAAGCTAGCCTCAATCCCCAGCCGCTGCCGCCCAGCATCGGCGGTATGGAGATGCCGCCCTCCCGCCTGATGATGAAGCAGGCCGCGTCCTCGATGCAGGGGCTAGTGGGTGAGGTCAGCAAGATTAACCTCGATATTGCCGCCCGCCTCAGCAACTTGACCATCACCTCAATCTACCCCCCGTGGCACTACTTCCCCGCCTGCTTCTATAGCAGGCAGGAAGTGTGCAGCACCTACACCGACGCGAACGGCGCGTTCACTTGCTGCTTCAACTGGTGGCGTTTCCATGTCCGCAATGGGCGGCTCCGCTTCGATTGGCTGCCCGACATCATCATCAGGGTGACGCAGACCATCGGTGGGGTAGACCACGTCATCTACATGGACCCCTACACCAGCACCCGCTGGAACGCCAGCAGTGCCACGATTGACCTGTACCTCGACGACCCCCAGATTATCGCCATCTGCGACCCTCCACCCCCACCGCTGCCGATTGGCACTTCCGATGTGGCCTTCACTCGCATTGGGGCGATTGACACTGTGGATATGATTAATCGGCATACCGGCTGCTACGACATCGGCGGACTTACCAACGTCGCCTATGGTAGCACCCTCCCGGTCTGGGCACAGTTCGGCAATCTCGGTAGCTCGTTCCTAACCGACGGCAGCGACCAGTATTACTATAGTCTATCTTGGTCGAGAGCCGCACCGGACGGTAGCGGCGGCTATCACCCCGATGGCAGCGGCTTCAACCAGATACTCGACCCCCTGCACCATCATCGCCAAAGCATGGTCAACCCCGCCGACGATGACCCTAACTATCTAGTTGGCCCTAAGCCGATAGCCGGTGCGAC
>JBBSEE010000004.1:0-18633 GCA_038239995.1 Chloroflexia bacterium
CAGCGGTAAGCTCATCAGCAATCGCGCGGTCGCGGTCGCCACCGATACCCCGCGAGCCAGCCTGTACGCCGAGTACGGTGGTGAGGTGATTGGCACGATTGGCTGGGGCGAGATGGACGCATCAGGCGGGGTCGAAGTGGATACCCCCCGCCTAAGCGAGAGCGGTTACCATGCCCGCGCGGTACGTTCGCGGCTGATTCGCGCCCTGCCGGGGCTGGTTGATGAGCGGGCTGCCACCCTCCACTATCGGGTCAGCTTTGCCGCGCTGCTGGGCGATGAGCAGGCTGAGATACGCGACGCGCTGGACGAGTTCCGCGCGGTCGGCTACCAGTTCGCTGCCCATCTGCTGCTAATGACCAAGCCAGATACTACCCCCTTGCTGCTTGACGAGGACGACTCGCTAGCCCGCCTCGCTGCCGAGCAACAAGGCTACGTCGTCGCCGATGAATACGACGATTACCAGATGCCAGTTCACCCCAGCGGCTACTCGCTGGAGGATTATCTGCGTCAAGCCACCGCCACCGGATTAGGTCGCCAATGCTTCATCGCTGAAGCGCGATGTTCAAGGAGGAACAATCTTATGACTGCGACCCTAGAACCTCAAACCCAACCTTACACCCCCATCCGCGCCTATCGCGGCAAGGAGTTGCACAGCAAGGGCTGGCTACAGGAAGCCCCGCTACGGATGCTGATGAACAACCTCGACCCCGAAGTAGCGGAGCGACCTGAGCAGCTCATCGTCTATGGCGGCAGCGGCAAGGCGGCGCGTAATCCTGCCGCCCTGCACAAGATTATGCAGATGCTGGCCGAGCTAGAGGCGGACGAGACCCTGCTGGTGCAGTCGGGCAAGCCGGTCGGCTGCTTCCGCACCCACCCCGATGCCCCCCGCGTGCTGATTGCCAATAGCAACCTCGTGCCCGCGTGGGCCACCCGTGAGGTGTTCAGCAAGCTGGAAGCCGAGGGCCTGACTATGTACGGGCAGATGACCGCCGGTAGCTGGATATACATCGGCACGCAGGGGATATTGCAGGGCACATACGAGACCTTCGCACAGGCGGCGCGGCAGCATTATGGTGGCACCCTCGCGGGCAAGCTGGTGCTGACCGCGGGCCTAGGCGGGATGGGCGGGGCGCAGCCGCTGGCGGTGACGATGAACGGCGGGGTCGCTATCGTGGTCGAGGTTGACCCCAGCCGCATCCAACGCCGCTTGGATACCGGCTACTTGGACACCAAAGCCGACTCGTTGGACGAGGCGATGCAGATGGCGCGGGCGGCGATGCGGGCGGACCAGCCACTTTCGATTGGGCTGCTCGGCAACGCGGCGGCAGTCTACCCAGAGATGGTGCGGCGCGGCCTCGTCCCCGATATGGTCACGGACCAGACCAGTGCCCACGACCCCTTGCGCGGCTACATCCCCCTCGGCTACGATGTGGCGCAGGCAGCGGAGCTACGTGAGCGCGACCCCGACCAGTACGTGCAGCGCAGCATGGAGAGCATGGCGACCCACGTGCAAGCGATGCTCGATTTGCAGAAGCTGGGCGCAGTGGTATTCGACTACGGCAACAACATCCGCCAGCAGGCCTTCAAGCAGGGGGTGAGCCACGCCTTCGACTTCCCCGGCTTCGTCCCCGCCTACATCCGCCCCCTGTTCTGCGAGGGCAAGGGGCCGTTCCGCTGGGCCGCGCTCAGTGGCAACTCGGCAGACATCGCCAAGATTGATGCGATGGTGTTGCGCGAGTTCGCCGACAACGATAGCGTGGTGCGTTGGATTAAGTTGGCGCAGGAGAAGGTCAAGTTTCAGGGCCTGCCCGCCCGCATCTGCTGGTTGGGTTACGGCGAACGAGCGCGATTCGGCGAGGTAGTCAATCACATGGTGCAGCAGGGCGAACTTGATGCTCCTATCGTGATTGGCCGCGACCACCTCGACACCGGCAGCGTCGCCAGCCCCAACCGTGAGACCGAGGCGATGAAGGACGGCAGTGATGCCATCAGCGACTGGCCGTTGCTCAACGCCCTCATCAATGCAGTCGGCGGGGCAACATGGGTGAGCATTCATCACGGCGGCGGGGTGGGTATCGGCTACAGCCAGCACGCGGGCATGGTCATCGTGGCGGATGGCAGCGACGCGGCCTATCCGCGCCTCCAGCGGGTGCTGACCACCGACCCCGGCATGGGCATCATCCGCCACGCCGACGCGGGCTACGACGAGGCGATCGAGGCCGCCGAGCGGTTCGGCATTCGCATTCCGATGCGGGAGGAGTAGACAATGGGCAAGCTGGTGCTGGGCAAGGAAAACGCCGCGCCGCGCAATCGCGGCCTGATGCTGACCGAGGATGATGTGCAGCACTACAGCTTGTTCAGCCTCGTATCAAACTGCGACTACGCTCTTGACGAGGTACGCAACCGCATCATCTACGGCGATTGCGTTGCAGGCATGGCCCAGCTACCCGCCGCCAGCTTTGACCTAGTTTTCGCTGACCCTCCCTATAATCTGGGCAAGGACTTCGGGGCAGGTACGCTGCAACGAATGTCCGCTGCCGAATATGCGGCATGGACAGGGCAATGGTTGGCCGAGACGGTGCGCCTGCTCAAGCCCAACGGCTCAATCTACGTCTGCACCGATTGGGAGTCGTCACACATTATTAGGGAGGTATTGTCACGACACTGCATCATCAAGAACCGCATCACGTGGCAGCGCGAGAAAGGGCGGGGGGCAAACCGCAACTGGAAGAATAATATGGAAGACATCTGGTTCGCGGTGATGAGCGAGGATTATGTGTTCAATGTTGACGAGGTGAAGCTCAAGAAACAGGTGATCGCTCCTTATCATGATGAGCAGGGCAGGCCGAAGGATTGGTTCGAGGGGGATGGCGAACGCTACCGCCTAACCTACCCGTCGAACATCTGGACCGACATCACCGTGCCGTTCTGGTCTATGCCGGAGAACACTCCCCATCCCGCCCAGAAGCCAGAGAAGCTGATTGAACGTATCATCCGCGCCAGTTCCAACCCCGGCGGGCTGATACTTGACCCTTTCATCGGCTCTGGCACCACTGCCGTCGTCGCCCCGCGCATCGGGCGTAGCTTCGTCGGCTTCGAGGTGGATGAGATGTATAATCGGTTGGCGCAGAAGCGGCTGGCGTTGAGCATAAAACAGTCAACACTTCTCTAAAAGGCACGTATGGACAATTACACCACGCTCTATCAAACTCTTGCCCTGAAGATGATGCAGTCGCTAGCGGCAAGAATAAGCATCCCCGCCACGCTGATGAGTAAGCAACGCACGCTTGGCGATGCGGTAGAGAATGCGGTTGTTGAGCGGTTCGCCGATATATGTGCAGAGTTCAGCACAGAAGTCACGGTTAGTTTCTCCAACCGTGCGCTTGAGGATGTGGCTTTCCGCTACAACAGCAGGTATTTTGCAGTTGACGTTAAGACCCGCAATGCGGCAGCAAGATTCAGTATGCCTAATCTTATATCGGTTGACCGACTGCTCAAGTTCTACGACAATCCTGACAATTACTTCGTGCTAGCGATGATTGGGTATCGGGTTATCAGCCCCTCCTCCAACAGACAAGAAACCGTAATGTTGCAGGTGGGAGAAATAATTGTCAGTGATATAGAACACATTGGCTGGCAATCATTGACGATTGGAGCGTTGGGTAGCGGCCAGTTGCAAATCAAAGATGCTAGTAAGCTCGTCCTAAACCCGGAAAGCAGCAGGCCAGATTGGCTGCACGAGCTATACTATCGGTTGATGCGCTTTTACGAAGGTGAAATCAAGAAGAACGGCCAAAGGCTAGAACAAGTGCGCCGCAAGCTAGCCGAACTAGAGAAAGGTAACACATAAATTGGACGAACACAGCTACACCCACACCCTGTCCCACCAACGTCAAGAGAAGGATGCCTATTTCGCGCGGGGCGCGGACTCGCCGATCCCGCATAAGGAGCGAGCCAGCTTCAAGGGGCTGAACTACTATCCCCCCAACTTGACCTATCGCTTCACGGTGGATGTCACCCCCTACGATGCGCCGGAGGTGGTCATCCTCGGCAGCACGCGCGGCGATGAACGACCCCAGCTACGCTACGGCTACGTCGAGTTCACCGTCGGCGAAACCCCTTGCCGCCTCAGCGTCTACACCAACCCCGACGGCTACGATGGGATGCTGTTCATCCCCTTCCGCGACGCGACCAGCGGGGGCGAAACCTATGGCGCGGGCCGCTACGTCGAGCTTGAGGGTGAGGACGACGGCAAGTTCGTGCTTGACTTCAACCTTGCCTACAGCCCATGGTGCGCCTACAACGAACTGTACAGTTGCGTGCTGCCGCCCGTGGAGAACCACCTCGCGGTGGCAATCGAAGCGGGCGAGAAGACTTATCACCCGTGAGAAAGGGGAAGGACGAATGGGTTGGCGCGATACGCTACGCACCGTGCTGCAACAGACTTACGAGCCGCTACAGCAGCGCAAGGTAGACTGGATGTTGGTCGGCTCCGCGGCCTCCGCGCTGCGCGGGGTGAACCTGCAACCCGGCGATGTGGACATCAGCACCCGCACACCGGACGGGGTGGAAGCCTTCCGCGAGTTGCTGATTACCTACTCGCTGCCTGCGGGGGCAATGCAGGTATCCAGTGCCTTGACCGAGCCGCTACCCAGTTGGCGTTCCACCCATGCCCAGCCCATGGCCCGCTGGACTGAGCCGAACGGCAACCGCCATTGGCTGTGCCGCTGGCCGATTGGTGACACCCTAGTGGATGTCAGTTGCATGGTAGTGCTGGAGAGCCGCGACAAGTTGGTCGAATACTATGGCGAGACGGTCTGGCAATACGTGCAGCATATCCAGTTCGAGGATTGGAGCGTGCCGATTGTCCCCCTAGAGGTGCAGCTAGCCTATGTCGCCAAGCAAGGGCAGGTCGAGCGCATCCGCAAGATTGCCGACTACCTCAAGCAACAGGGCTTTGACAAGGACTTGCTGGAACGTGCCCTCCACGACCGCCCGCCCAAAGAGGCCATCGGCCAACTGCTGAACCAAACCCTCGGCATCCCGATTGAATATTAACCTGATGAGCCAGCAAACCAACAACTCAAACCTCAAACCCCAAACCTCAAACCTCGTCTTCAACATCGGCCAGCTTGCCACCCCGATTGACGTGGGCAGGCCGCTGGCGGGTGCGGCGCAAGGTAAATTGCTGGTGATGCAAGACGCGGCGGTGGTGGTGCGCGATGGGCGGATTGCCACCGTAGGAGAAAGCGCAACCCTGCTGGCGGAATATGATGAGGGGGAGCGGATTGACGCGGGGGGGCGGACCATGCTGCCCGGCTGGTGCGACGCGCATACCCATGCTATCTATGCGGGCGACCGCGCCGACGAGTTTGCGATGCGCCTGCAAGGGGCGGGCTACCTAGAGATTATGGCCGCTGGTGGCGGTATCATGTCTACAGTGCGGGCCACGCGGGCGGCCAGCGACGATGAGTTGCGCGAGACCACGCGGGCGCGGCTGCGACGGTTGCGGGCGAACGGCACCACCACCGTCGAGGTGAAGAGCGGTTATGGCCTGAGCGTGGCTGACGAACTGCGCTGCCTTCGTATCCTGCGTGAGCTTGCTACCGACCATTCCTTGCCGCGCATCGTCCCCACCTTCCTCGGCGGCCATGCCGTACCAGCCGAATATGCGGGTCGGGCCGATGAGTACGTAGACCTAATCGTTCGGGATATGTTGCCTGCTATCGCCGCTGAGGGTCTGGCCGCATATTGCGATGTGTTCTGCGATGCGGGCGCGTTCGATGTGGTCCAGACGCGGCAGATAATACAGGCGGCACGACGACACGGCTTGAAGCTGCGGCTGCACGCTAACGAGTTCGCCGACATCGGCGCGGCGGAACTGGCCGCGGAACTTGGCTGCATCTCCGCCGACCATCTGCTGCTGCTCACCGACCCGCAGGTTGCCGCGCTGCGTGATGCCGGTTGCGTCGCGGTAGTCGCCCCCGGCACCCCCTACGGCCTCGGCCTCGACCACTATGCCCCCGCCCGCCAGATGATTGCCGCAGGCTTGCCCCTCGCCCTAGCCTCCGACTGCAACCCCGGCACCTGCCCCTGCGAGTCCATGCCCCTGATTATCAGCCTCGCCTGCACCCAGATGCGCCTCACCCCCGCCGAGGCGATCGTCGCCGCCACCCTAAATGGGGCCTACGCGCTGGATATGGCGCAGGAAACCGGCAGCATCGCGGTGGGCAAGCGGGCCGACCTCACTCTCTGGGATATACCTAGCTACACCCACCTTCCCTACCGCTTTGGCAGCAACCTCGCGTGGCTGACGATGCGCGATGGGGATTACTCCTCATCGTAGGGACAATTGCGACAGCCATTGCCGCAGCAGTAGCCCTGCTCCAGCAGGAACTCGCGGCAGAGTGCCCCCTCTGTGTCGAACGGATAGGTATCGGGCAGAGGCGCGGGTTGAGCAGGCGGGGCTGTCTCTATCCCCACGCTGTCCTGCCCTATATCTACACTACTCAGTTCTGTCATCATCTACTCTCTTTAATCTTTTATCTTTGCTCTTTAGTCTCGTAGGCCCGGAAGTAGAAGCGGCGGCGGAAGCGGTACAACACCCGCAAGGTCGCCCCACCGAGGGTGACGACCAGTATCACGTTGAGGGCGGACCGCCATAGGTCGTAGCCGAACGAGGTGACGAGGTAGAAGCTGAGGTAAGAGGGCAGCAACTCCACCCCTGCCGCGCCGCTAACCGTCGGTGCCCAGAACCAGAGGTTGAGGAACAGGCCATACAGCAGCCCCCATATCGCCCCGAACCCCGCCAGCAGCCCGACCACCAAACCGCCCCGCGCTTCTTCACCCCGTCCCCGCCACCATACCCCCAGCAGCCCCGCGCTCATCCCTACCCACGCGGCCACCATCATCTGGTAAGGCAGCCATGGCCCCGCCCCGCCAGTGATAATCGCGGACACGAACAGGGTCAACGCCCCGAACATATAGCCGAAACCTGCCCCGAACACGAACCCGCCCACGATTAGCAGGAAGAATATCGGCGAGCCCCCCTCGAAGCTGGGCAGCAGCCGCAGGCTAGCGTTCAGGGCAGTCAACAGGGCGAGCAATGCCAGCCCCTTGCTGTCCAACTCCCCGCCCTGCACCGCGAATAGCCCCACCAGCAGGGTCAGTCCCCCCACCACCATGAACACCACCAGCGCATCCACCCCACCCCCCCACAGCGGCCACAGCAACGCGACCAGCCCCGCCAGCACCGAGGCGGCGAGCAGCAGGTTTGAGGTTTGAGGTTTGAGGTTTGAGTTATCCATGTTTTTTCAATCCGTTGGCTGCTGGTCTTTCACTTCGGATATTACATCCTCTACCGTGAGCAGGCCGTTGCCGTATAGCTTACCGATTTGGGTGGAGAAGATGAGCGAGTCGCCCAGCACCGCGCGGGTGGGGCCAATTACCGCCTCTTCGCCCCCCGCCAGCAGCGCGACGCGGTCGGCAGCCTCGGCCACTAGTTCGACATCGTGGGTGACTAGCACCACCGCCGCGCCAGCCCGCTTCAGGCTATCGAGGTAGGCGACAAGGGCGGCTTTGTTGGTGTAATCCAGCCCCCGCGTCGGCTCATCCAGCAGCACCACTTCGGGTTGCGTGACCAGCATCGCGGCGATGCCCACCCGTTGTTGTTCGCCGATGCTGAGGTCGCGGGGATAACGGGCGGCGTGTGCCCCGATGCCCAACGCGGCAAGCGTGTCGCCGATGCGCTGGGCATTGGCGGGCTGATGATGCCCCCGCAGGGTGAAGCGCAGTTCGTCCGCTACCGTGTCGGCGAACAGGGCCGCCCGCGCATTCTGCGGCACGTAGCCAACCCGCCGCGCAATCTCGCTGACCGGCTGCCCCACTATGCTGCGCCCCGCCAGCCGAATATCCCCACCGCTTGGCTTCAGCAGCCCCACCAACAGCTTGAGCAGAGTGGTCTTGCCCGCCCCGTTCCGCCCCATCACCGCCAGTACCTCACCGCGCTTCACGCTCAGGTTCAGGTTATGCAGCACCTCGTGCCCGCCGTAGCCGAACGATAGATTGCGGATTTCTACCAAGCTCTCCCCCCCCGCAAGGGGCTGGTGCATCTCCCCTCCCACTGGGAGTGGCTGGGGGTAGGTGACTCCTGTGCTGCTAGGGGATAGGCTAACGAATCGTCGCGCCTCCCGCACCGACAAGGGGAGCGGCGACCAGCCCAGCCGCTTGCCCAACACCGCCACCGGCGGGGCGAAGGGCATCGCCGCCAGCACCTCACGGGGCGGGCCATCAGCGATTATCGCGCCAGCGGCAAGGTAGATGATGCGGTCGGCATACTGCACCACCCGCTCTAGCCGATGCTCTGAGATGACTATAGTGATACCGAGGTCGGTGTTCAGCTTCTGCAACAGGGTGAGCAACTCCTCTGCGCTCTGGGGGTCGAGTTGTGAGGTCGGCTCGTCCAGCAGCAGGGCGCGGGGCTGCATCGTCAGGGCGGCGGCAATCGCCAGCCGCTGCCGTTCGCCCCCGCTCAAGGTGCTGATGCGGCGGCGGCGCAAGTCGTCGAGGTCGAGTTGGTGCAGCACCTCCTCCACCCGTTTCCGCATCAGCAGGGGGTCGAGGCCGAGGTTCTCCATCCCGAAGGCCAGTTCGCTCTCCACATCCTCAGCCACCGATTGCGCTTCGGGGTCTTGGAATACGAACCCGGCCTTGCCCGCTAGCTGATGCGGCGGCTGGGTCAGCGTATCCAGCTCATCGAGGGTCACGTGACCGCGCCATGCGCCGCCGTAGAAGTGGGGGACGAGGCCGTTCATCGCCCGCAGCAAGGTGGATTTGCCCGCCCCGCTCCCGCCCACCAGCAGCACGAACTCGCCGTCCCCAATCGTCAGGCTCAAGTCGCATATCGCGGGGGCACCGCTTTCGGGATATGTGTATGTAACATGGTCGAGGATAATCATCGCTGCTTGTCCCATGCGTAGGTTCGTTCTATCGTCGGCGCAGTAGCGGGGGCGGGATGGTGAGCAATCGCCACTGCCACCGGGGTGAGTAGTAGCAGATAAGCCACCACCGCCAGCGGGCTGAAGTCGGGGTCAATTACACTGGGGTAGGGATAGTAATCTGGCGACCAGCCCAGCATCCGCCCCGCCAACGCGAGTCCGATGAGCAAGCCGCTGGCCGCGATAACCAGATAATCGGCGCGATGCCAGACCACGTGACGATAGGCGGTGCGCTGCAGATGTGGCGCGGTATAACCCCAACCGCGCGTCTCCAACGCCTCAGCCATCTGTATCGCCTTCTCTAGGCCGAGGGTGAGTAGGGGGGCGAACAGGGGCAGCATATCGCGCACCCGCACCCGATAGCCACGCAACTGTTGGGCCGCGCCAATCTCCCCCGCCGCCGCCAAAGTCTGGGGTACGAAGGCGACTGCGATGCTAGCGACGAGGCCAACCCGATATAGCGGGCGCGGCACCAGCTTGAGCAACTGGTAATGGTCCACCACCCGATTGAACACCGCGAACACCGCCAGCAAGGCCAGCAACAGCAGTCCGCGCAGCAGGCCCATCACCAGCCCCTCTAGGGTGAGCGGACCGCCAATCGCGGGCCAATTGCGCGGCAGGCGCAGCAGCACAGTCGTGCCATAGTGGGCGGTGAGGAAGTTGAACAGGGTGACGAACAGGGTGATGACCAACCCGAAGCGCAGCAGCGTACCCGCTCCCACCCCCGCGCTATCAGGTGGGACACAGGCTAGATAGACGCTGAGGCAGGCCAGCAGCAGCATCCCCAGCGCGTAGGGATTGGTGGACACCAGCAGCAACGCCCCCGCCAGCCAGACCAGCCATGTGCGACTGTTCAGTCCCGCCCCCGTCCCCCGTCGTCGCCCCGCCACCATCGTCGCAAGGATGAAGGGCAGCAGGAGCAAGGTTTGAGGTTTGAGGTTTGAGGTTTGAGTAGGGGGTGGGTTGACCAATACTGTAGGGGCGCAATTCATTGCGCCCTGCTGCCCATCTCCGCAAGGGCTAGGGGTTGGCGAAGGCGAAGGCAAAGGCGAGGTTTGAGGTTTGAGGTTTGAGGTTTGAGGCGCCGCATCGCTAGGGGGGGGTGGCGGCCCGCCCTGCTGAACCCCGCCCGTCATCGTCGCGGTGGGTGCTGTATCCGTAGTGGCGAACGGCGGCCCGCCCTGCATCGCAGCACCCGTCGCGGTTGGGGTGGGTGGCAGAGGCGCGGCGGTGGGCAGCGGGCTAGGGGTGCGCGTGAGCGGGGGGAGGGTAGGGCGGGACGGCACGTGGGTGGGGGTGGCCGAGGCCGCGGTGAGTTGGGCGAAGGTGTACAGCGGCGGCGGGGTGTCGCTGCTCGCCCACGCCCAACCCTCGACCACGCCATCGTGGACTTGATAATCCTCCGCCCCCTGATTGGAGTAAACCCAGTGGCTAGCGTCGGCGGCAAGGTGATAGTAACGCCAGTAGGTGCAAGCCCCCCCCTGACATTGGCAGAACGCGCTCTCTTTGGGCGGATGACAACCCACCCCGCTAATCGCCGCCACCATCCCGCTATCCATCTCCAGCGCACCGCCGAGGGCGCGACGCAGCACCTCCGCCCCGCTGATGCTCTCCTCGCTGAAGCTGACCACGTAGGTTGCCACCCGATTGCCCGCCGCGCGTATCACCAGCCCCGCACGATGGGCAGCCGCCTGCGCCCCGGCTGCGGGCAAGCTAGGCAGCAGGAGCGCGAGCATGGTAATCAGGATGGCAAGGCGGTAGCGCATATTACTCACTATCTTTGCGTTGAAGTTGGGGACGGCTGCCAACGGATGCGTAAAAACGAATAAACGAATGAGCCGCGGTAGGGGCCCAGATTTATCGCGCCCTGCTTGCCGCTAGCCAACAGATGGGTAAAAACGAATAAACGAATGAGCCGCGGTAGGGGCGCAGATTTATCGCGCCCTGCTTGCCGCACCACCAACCCACCCACGAGCATGAGCAGCGCAAGCAGCACGAGGCTGGGCAGCAGCCAAATATCCGCCGCGCCGGTTGGGGGTAGGGTGGGGTTCTTGCTGGGGGCAGCGGGTGCTGACGCGCTGCGTAGTGGGGACTGCGGCTGGGTCACGTAAGCGAGCGCGGGGATGGCTTGGAGGGTGGCAAGGGCGTTATCCGAGGCATTGGCCGCTTGGAAGCTGAACGCACCGCTAGGCTGTTGCAGCTTGAGCAGGGCGGCGACGGGGGTGGCACCGTTGCCCTTGTCCCAACCTGCACCGTTGGGGTCTTGGCCGAGCGCGAGTAGCCCCTGCACCACGTAAGCAGTGGAGTTCGCGTCGGTATCGGTGCCGTACTGCGAGGGGTTCTGGTAGGGGAAGCCGCCGTCGGCGTTCTGCTGCGTCTTCAGGTTGGCAGCCGCTTTGGTAAGGGCGGGGTCATCCTTGCTCATCCCATTGGCGACGAGGGCTTGGATTGCCAGCGCGGTGGTGTTGGTGTCACCATCGTTGGGCTTGCCCGCCCCGGCGAAGGCCCAGCTACCATCGCTGATTTGCAGCTTGGTCAGGGCGGTGATTGCGGCGGCGGGCACGCTCCGACCGATTTGCTTCTCCGCCAGCAGGCAATAGATGTGGTCAACTGCGGTGCTACCGTACATCCCACTGGCCGCGCTGTAGAGCGCGTCAATCTTGGCCGCCATATCCACCCCGCCGTACTTGCCATCGCCGGGCAGGCTGGTGGCAGCGGCGAGGGCGGCCTTACAAGTCTCCGCCGCACCCTTAGTCTCGCCGATGTGGGCGACGAGGTAGGCGGTCAGCGACTTGCCGCCCTTGCTGATGCTGGCGGGAGCCTTGCCTAGCGCGGCGAAGGCGAATATCGCATCCTCCGTCTGCCCCAGCGTCGAGGTAGGGCCGGTCGCCCCATAGCCGCCGTCGTCGTGCTGCATCGTCTGCAACCATGCCCCCGCCTTGTCCGCCGCCGCTTTCGCCGTATCGGGGGCGGCGGCTTGGGTCAGGGCCGGGGCGGCGAGCATCACCATCAACAACAGGGCTAGCCATACACCGAACTGCTTCAACCTCTCCATTTCATCTCTCCTTGTGGGTATAATTTGGAACACAAAAATCCCCTGCCTAGGGCAAAGGGCAGAGGAGCATAGCAAACGCAGGATGACGCGCTTGGCACACTCGCCTTTCGCTCGAAGGCTGTAGGTGTCAACGACAGGGTGGGTAATCTGGCTTATCGGGTTCGGCATGGGCCGAATTGCCGCTTACAGTAGCGGGACTGCGCCGGTATCGCACCGGCTTCCCCCATTCCCTGCGTTTATTCAGTTGACAACGGGCATTATATCCGCTTTATCGCCAAATTGCAAACCCTAACTTGCGCCCAAACCAGCGGTTGAGGGTACGCTTGAGGCCCGCCAACGGGTCGTTGGGGTTATTAATCTCGATGGGCTGGCCGCGCCAACGCTTCTCGCCCGGTTTGCTCCCCGCCGAAGCATTGGTGGTGTAATAATAAAATATCGCGCCGAGGAAGAACAGCACCGCTAGCGGGGCGAGCAACGCGGACCACAGCGGGGAGATGGGACGGAGCGCGAACACCAGTACCCCGAACACCACGGACAGGCCGAAAATGAAGCCGGGCGTGACCCGGAAGCCGGAGCGCGGAGCGCGGGGTGGGCGCGGCGGATGGGGGCTAGATGATGGTGGGTTGGCGTTGCCGCCGCTCTTGCCCGCCCAGCCCTGCTCCTCAGCCTTCCGCAGTATCTCCTCTATCTCCCGCTCGTACCTTTGCTTGCTCATCCCCGCCCCCATCCTAATTGCAGATTGCAGATTATAGATACTTGGGTTTCATCCTAAATACTGCCCCCACTTATGCCTCATGCCTCATGCCTCATACCTTAACCGTTACTCTTATTTTAACCGCAAGCCGCATTCTTGTCAAAGGGATTTTCGCTATGTATAATGCAACGGCTACACCACTAAACCAGTGACGATTAAGGATGGTCAATTCTTGAGTGCGACTAAGCCAACTAAGACGCAGCCAGCATCGCGGCAGACCCCCATATGGGTGATGGGCATGGCCTTCATCACCGTCGCCGCGCTGGCATACATCACCATGAGCATCATCTTCGGGTTGGGGCGGGGCGGCGACCAGCCCCCCTCCGCCGCGATTGCCCCCACCGTCGCCAATTGGCCGACCAGCACCCCCGACCCCGAAGTTGCCAACTTCCCGCGCATCAGCGTCGCCGCGCTCAAGCAATTGCTGGATAGCAAGGCGAACATTCAGATACTGGATAACAGCAGCGACGAGGAGTTCAACAAGGCGCACCTCCCCGGCGCGGTGCATTTCCAGCTAGCCGACATCACCCTCCGCAGCGGCGAACTAGACCCCAACCGCCCGATTGTCCTGTATTGCAACTGCACCGCCGAGCAGGTCAGCATCACGGTGGGGCGGGCGTTGCGGGCGCGGGGGTTCAGCGATTTGCGGGTCTTGCAGGGGGGGCTGAAGGGGTGGCAGCAGGCGGGCTACGCGGTGATACCGTGAGCCTACAAATCAGCCGCGACGGTTGGCTGATTATCGCGGCCCGCACCCTACGCTCATTCGCGTTCGGTTTCTTCAGCGTCCATATTGCCCTCTACCTCTACGGCCTCGGCTATAACGAGGGGGGGATTGGCATCCTATTGAGCATCGCGCTGGCTGGCAGTGCCGCCTTGACCATCGCCCTCAGTGCGGTAGCGGACTGGTGGGGGCGGCGACGAACGCTGGCCTTGTGCGGGCTGCTGATGCTAGCGGCAGGGCTGATATTCGCCCTCAGCGACAACCTCGTGGCCCTGCTGCTAGCCGCTCTAACCGGCGCAGTGAGCGTGACCAGCGGGGAGGTGGGGGCATTCCTCGCGGTGGAGACCGCCGCCCTGCCCCAAACTGTCCCCCCCACGCAGCGCATGACCTTGTTCTCACTCTATAACCTGACCAGCTACGTTGCCGCAGCGTTGGGTGCGCTTGCCAGTGGCTTGCCGGAGTTGCTACGCGGCAGCCTTGCCCCCGACCTAACTCAGCGCGGCTTGTTCCTCATCTACGCGCTAATTGGCGGGTTGACCAGTCTACTGTATCTGCAACTGTCGGCAGCGGTGGAGGTGAGCGCGGCGATACGTAGACCGCTACTCGACCTCGGCCTCGGTCCCTCGCGGAAGATAGTGCTGGGCCTCGCCGCCTTGCAGAGCGTGGATGCGTTCGCGGGCGGTTTGGTGGTGCAGAGCCTGATTTCGCTGTGGCTGAAACTGCGCTTCCACGCAGGCGACGACACGCTAGGGGTGGTGTTCTTCGCCGCTACTTTGTGCAGCGCGGCCTCGTTGCTGCTGGCTGCGCCGATTGCTCGCCGCATCGGGCTGCTGAACACCATGGTGTTCACCCATCTACCCAGCAACCTACTACTGATGCTTATCCCTCTAATGCCCAGTTTCGGGCTAGTGGTGGCGGTGTTGCTACTGCGCCAATCGCTGTCGCAGATGGATGTACCGACCCGACAGGCTTATACCATGGCGATGGTCGCGCCCAACGAACGTAGCGCAGCAGCGGGGATTACTACCGTGGCGCGGGCAGTGGCAAACGCGGCTAGCCCCAGCCTAAGCGGATTGATGCTGCGCTATGTCACCCTCGGGCTACCCTTCCTCCTCGGCGGCCTGCTGAAGAGCGGCTACGATGTCGCCCTCTATTACACCTTCCGTCATCTGCCCCTGCCACCGGACGAGGTTTGAGTTATGATTTGTGGCAATCAGTCGTCAGTCGGTGGGCAATATGGACAGTGCGTCCCACGCCAGCAGCACCGCCACAGTAGTCTTGCCCACCCCCGGCTTGCCCTCCAGCGCGATGTTGCGCTCGCCCCGCTCAATCAAGCGTTGCCGCAGTTCGCCCAGCATCTGTTCGCGACCCACTATCTCGTGGGTGGGCAAGGGGGGCACCGCCACGAACACCGGCCCTTCCTTGCGGGCGGCCTCGTTGATAGTCACGTACTGGTCGCCGCTGCCGCTGCTGACCGCGCCGCGCACCCCACCGTAGTCGTGGATGCTGCCGCTGCCGCTGCTGATGTTGCGCTTGTCGCCCTTGCCGCCCATACGCTAACCTCATGACAACTATCTCCGCTCCCATCAGGAGGGGAATGCTAGACCGGCGGTTGCTGCCAGTTTGCGAGAGTGGGCAACCGGGGAAACTGGCGGAGAGCTTGGTAGAGTATCTTGGCGGCTTGGGCGCGGGTGATGTTGGCTCCCGGTGCGAACAAGCCGCCGCCCACCCCGTTGATGACCCCCCGATGGTAGCAGGTTTCAATCGAGCCGTAGGCGAAGTAGCTAGGCGGCACATCGCTGAAGTGCGGCCCACCCGATGTGTCTATCGCCCAGCCATGCGCGGCCACGAGGATTATCGCCGCCTGTGCGCGAGTAACAGGGTCGCCGGGCAGGAAGCAGGGGGCAGCCAATCCGCGCGGCTGACAGGCGGCTTGGCCCAGCCCGGTGATGACCCCCCGCGCAGCAGCGGTTTCGATGAATTGGTAGAATGGGTGGGTGGGCGGCACATCGCTGAAGCTGGGTCGAGGCGGGTTGAGTAGCGGCCAGTTCCGCAGCAGGGTGATCATCTTGGCGAATTGCCCGCGCAAGGTGGGGTCGCCGGGGCTGAAGGTCGCGCCACCGCCGCTGAGGATGCCGAGGCAGGTGAGATGGGTGATGAAGGTGTAGGCCCAGTAGGTAGTGGGCACGTCGCTGTACTCGATGCCACACTCGGTGGGGCGGGCTACGGCGGCCAACCCCGCCGCCCCCGCGTTGCCCCATTTGTCCACTGCCACCACATTGACGTAGTATGTCTGCCCATTCTGCAAGGTGTTGAAGCCGCTGGGGTCGGGGCTGGGGCTGCCGGGGACGTAGCGTACCCGCAACACCGTGCTTTGGGCCACCGCGTCTATCCGCAGTGTGGGTTGGGTGCTGTTGGGATTGAAGTCCGCGCTTTCACCCACATAGATGTCGTAGGCCACCGTGGTGGGTACGGGCTGGTAGTCGTGCCAATCAATCAGCACCGCCCCGCCCACCCGCAGGTCGGTGGCGCGGGCGGTAATCGGCGGCTGGAACATAGGGACGGGCGGGGCTTGGCGCAGGGTGAAGTTGTCAATTGCAAGCTGGGTTTGGGGGGCGGGGCGGCGCAGGCCGATACGCAGGTCAGCAATCGCCGCCGCGTTCATCCCCCCCGCAATTGCGTCGTCAACCGAAACCGTCACTTGGCTGCTGCCGCTGCGAATGGGGATGCTGATCCCATTGCCCCGCCCCGCGTCGTCGCGGAAGTCGAGGTTGAGCAGGGGCGCGGGCAAGTCGCCACCGGGGTTGGTCACATCGAGGGTGAGATAGTCGTAGCCACGCCAGTCGCGGGGGCTGAAAGACGTGCCGCGCGGATAGCGATACATCATCGCCCAACTGTAGTGGTCAGTGAGGCCACCAGTCAGCCCGCTGAAGGTAAGCAGAGCCGCCTGCGCCCCCTCGGTCACGCCGATGTTGGTTGGCCCCATACTGAGGTCGCCATTCACCTCTTGCGTCCAGCGGAAGTTCGGCCCCGCCCCTTGCAGGGTCACTTCTTCGGGGGTCTCAAATCCACTTACCGTCAACGCGGCGGTTTGGCGCAGCACATAGAAGGGGCGCGGCGCGGAGTAGGCCAATGGGTCGCCCACCCCGCTCACCGCCCTCACCCGCCAGTACCAACGCCCCGCGTCGAGGGTGTTGGGCGGCAGGGTGTAGCCGCTCGCGCTGGTGGTGTAGGTGCGGGCGGTGGTGAAATCTATGCGGCGGTCAACCTGCACCGTATAGCTGCTCGCCCCATTCACCGCCCGCCAACTGAAGGCCGGGCCGGTGGTGAAGATAGTCGCATTGTAGGGGGGAGCAAGCGGGGTGGGTGGTGGGGGTTGAGGGGCAGCTTGACCCTGTCGGTGGTAATAGATATTGCTGTTGTAGGTGGTGGCATGACTGATGAGGTCGGGGTAGGGGTTGTTGTTGATGTCCACCAAACCCCAGTTCTGGTGGCCGTAGTAGCCGCCCTGCGTGTGAGTATCCAATATGGCGCGGTCGGCGTGCATGAACCAGTGTGCCCCCAGCACCACGGGGCGGCGGGCGCACTCGCTAACCAGCAGTTCGTAGGCAGCGGCGCGGTCGCGGTCAGTGGGCAGCAGCGGGGCAGGCACGTTGGGCACGTTGGGCAGGCCCGAATTGGTGGCGCGGAAACCGTACTCGCTAATCATTACCGGCTTGCCATAGGCGGCGGCTTGGTCGAGGTAGTCAACCACTAGGTTGTCGGCAAAGCCGCGCTCGTAGATGTTGATGCTGATAACGTCCACATAGCGGCTGGCGGCGGCAACTATCTCGCGGTAGAGGGGAATCGCCACGTAGCGGTCGCCCAATATCAGGTGATGGGGGTCGCGGGCGCGGACCGCGGCGCAGGTGAGGCGATAATACTGCTCAGCGATGAGGCTAAGGAAGGCATACTTGTCGCCGGTCGCGCCGGGGCTGGTGATACTGGTGACATTCAGCAGGCTGGTCGGCTCCGCCCCACTGAAGCTGGTGTAGTTAGTGCCCCACTTCTTGTTCAGGTCGGCAATAGTCGGGTAGTTGGCGGTGAGATAACTGACCCACGCCTGCTTGCCCGCTGCGTCGCGGGGCAGGGCGATGAAGTCCTCGCTCAGGGTGGCGGTGGGGGTGTCGTTCCAGAAGCAACCCTTGTACCAGCATAGTTCGTTGTCGAGGTAGTAGCCGAGTATCCATGTATCGGTGATGTCGGCGGGGCTAATCGCGGTGGTGAGGATTTGGCTGATTGCTGCACTGAAAGCGGGGTCGAACACATCGGCAAAGTTGCCGTTCACCCGCCGCACATTGTAAGGGGCGTTGATGCTAGCCGAGGTGAGGAACAAGGCACGGCTCTCGGCCAAACCGTGATGGGTAATATCCGTCGAGCAGAAGCCGCCTAGCGTGTTGAAGCCCCAAGCACTCAGTTGCGGCCCCACCACATTGGCCCACGCGCTGGGGTCGTTGCGGTAACGCTCGAACATCCGCTGGTCATAGCTATCGTCGGTGGCCGGTTTGCTCCCGAAGGTGACAAAATTGACCCCGATGCTGAAGAAGGCGTGACTGGCGGGGGTAACGAACCAGCTACGCCCATTCACCTGTGCCACGCTAAAATAGCCATGCGTGTTGGGGATGGGCAAGTCGTTCCAGCCCCCGTAGGGGTCGTAGTTACTAGTGCTGGGGCGGCCCGCAATAGGGTGAGTTTGATGATGGGGTTTGGTATCGCTCATGTACATCTCCATTCGCTTAATCTTAAGTTCGGATTGTACACTAGCGACGCGGGCGCGTCAACTTGGGGTGGGTGGGATAAATCGCGCCCCTACAAGGTCATCCCTGTAGGGGCACAATTCATTGCGCCCTTCTGAAGCGCAACAACATTCTACATTCTACCTTCACCTACCAGCCGAGGGTGCCGGGGCCGCCCTTGAACGGGCCAACGATTTCGGAAGTGACCCAACCGCCGTAGAAGCCGCCCATCTGCTCCTGCACTTGCTCATCGTCTACATAGCAAGCATCCATCAGCGACGAATAGAAGGCCACGTAGTTCTTAATCGGCAGATACTCCGCTTCGGGGTCGG
>JBBSEE010000005.1:0-16953 GCA_038239995.1 Chloroflexia bacterium
GGCGCGGAAGTCGGTGTTGCCACGTGCCGGGGTGGCATAGCGGGGCAGCGGGCCGGTGTTGCCCTGCGCGGGAGGATGATGGGAGGGGGCGGGCAGGGCGGGCAAGGCGAATGGGGGGGGCAAGGGAAGGGAGGGCTGCCGCCGCGCTATCTGCTCGGCCAAGCTGCCTTGCCCACCTAGCAAGATCACCCGCGCGACGGTGCGGAGCAGGATGCGGTCTTCCTCTGGCATATGGTCGGAGCGCAGCAGGTACACTCCCGCCCGCTGATTGAACACTTCGCCCTCGGTGCTGGCGAGTATCAGGCCCAAGATGCGGTCGTTGAGCGGCTGCTGATAGCCGCTGTCGTACTCGTTCAGTACCACAAGGTCGGTCTTGAGGCCGAGGCTGGTGATGTACTCGTGGGCGCGGAGGGCCTCTTGCATCAAGGGGGCTTCACGGATGTCGCGCAGGCGCAGCAGCACGATGGGGTAATCGCCGCTGATGCCGTATGCCCATAGCCCCGATTGCCCCTTGCTGTTCTTCGCCTGCACCTCTGGCTTGGTGCGTAGCGCGGGGTCGGGATAGATGATGCGGGAGGCGAGTTGCTGGTAGAGCATCGCTTCGCTGTTGCTGAGAGTGTGCTGGCGGCGGCGCAGCCCCCCATGCAACGCGCTCATCCGCCGCGCCCGTTCGCCAGCGGCGGGGTTGGCGTAGCGTTGGGCGATGGCAATCGCTTCGGCGCGGGTCGCGCTTATGGCGGTAGTGAAGGTGAAGGTGGCGCGTTCACCGGGGGCGAGGCGGACGCGGCGGCGCAGGCTGATAATCGGGTCCAGCACCGCCCCCACCGTGCCGGACAGCGGTTCAGCGTCGCTGAGGGCGACGGGCGTGGCGAGGGTGCGACCCCGGCCTATGAAACGAGCGCGGTCGGTCTCGTATTCCAAATCACCGCGCACATCGCCGTCCACCGCCAGCACATGACTGAGCCAGCAGCGTTCATCCTTATCCGAACGGGGGCGGCGCGAGGCGAGGATGGCCCCGGCCTCGGCCACGAACTCGGTCTCCACGAACATCTTGCTGAAGGCGGGGTGGGCGGCATCGGCATCGGGCGAGTTCAGCACCACCTCGGCGTAGTCGGTCACTTCCAACTCGCGAGGGCGGGTGCTGTAGTTGGTCAGGGTCACGCGGCGCACCTCGGCATCGTCGTCGGCGACCATCACGAGGGTGCGGGTCTCCACCTCATCGTCGCGCCGCCAGTAGGCCGCTTCATCCAGCCCGAAGGTCGCGCCATAGCCTTCCGGTTGCTTGGCGGTGGGGAGATAGCCGCTACTCCAGAATTGGCCGGTGCGAAGGTCGCGGATGTAGCAGCAGCGACCCCAGCTATCAGTGGTGGAGTCGTTGCGCCAGCGGGTAACGGCGAGGTCGTGCCACTGGCTGTAGCCGCCCCCCGCGTTGGTGAGCATTACATGATAGTTACCGTTAGAGAGCAGATGGGCTTCCGGTATGGGGGTGTTGGCGGTGTCGTAGTGGCGCAGGTTGGCAAAGTTGGCGGTGGGGCTAGGGGGGCGGCGTAGGGCGCGGATTTGCTCCACTTCGATGGGGCGCGGCTGGGTGAGGGGGGCTTCGAGGGGGATGCGCTCCTGTAGCAATAGTTCCACCGCTGCCACCATCGGCTCGGCGTGGAAGCGTGCCACCATCGGGTTGCCGTGCAGGGCGTTGTCCAACGCCAGCATGGTCATGCCCTGATGATGGGCCATATAGTTTCGCACCGGCAGGTAACGCTCGTTGACCGGCAGGCGGCTGGCGGTGTAGTCAATCGCATCGTAGAAGCCATAGCGGGCATCGCTCTTGGCGGCGGCGAGGCGATGTAGGTTGGTGGCGGCAGCAGCGGGGTCTACCGTCAGGGCCAGCATGGTGGCGTAGGGGGCAACCACCAGTTCGTTGCCCAACCCCCGCTTCAGCCCCAACCCCGGCACGCCGAAGGCTTTGTACTGATACACCCCGTCGTGGTCACGCAGGCTGAAGGCGGATTCGCTGATACCCCATGGCACCCCGCGCTCATCGCCATATTCCTGCTGCCGCTGTACCGCCGCTTGATTGGACTGGGCGATGAGGCTGCCCGCGTAGCTCTGCATCACGAGGTTGGGCATCAGGTACTCGAACATCGTTCCCGTCCACGAAAGCAGCGCGTAGCTGCCCCCCACTGGGGTGCGGGCGCGGCCCAGCTTGAACCAGTGCGATACCGGCAATTCGCCCCGCGCGATGCACAGGAAGCTGACCAGCCGCGCCTCACTCGCCAGCAGGTCGTAGTGGGAGTGGTCCCGCCGTTGCTCGGCCACATTGTAGCCAATCACGAACAGGTCGCGGCCCTCGTCGTAGAGGAAATCGAAGCGCATCATACTCAGCATCGCTTGGCAGCGGCGGCCAATGTCGCGCAGGCGGTTGCCCAACGTCTCGCAGGCGGTCCACGCCGCCTCCACCGCCTTGTGGAAGCCTTCCAGCCAATCAAGGGTGGCCGCAGCATCGGGGCGAGGCAAGCCGTCCCGCGCGATGGTCTGGCGCAGGTGGCGCAGGCGGGGGAGGGCTGCCGCGCACCAGCCGATGGTCTGGCTGAGAGACAAATCGGCGGGCGGCTGACCCACCGCTTGCCACGCCTCCACCACCTGTGGGTAGCGGGGGTCGTGCAGCGGAGGCGGCACCTCGGCCAGCAGCGCGGCGAAGGGGAGTAGGGCGCGAAGTTCGTCCAGCGCAGCCCACGCCCCGTTGCTCAGTCGCTCCGCCCAGTAGCGAAGCTCGGCCATTCCGTCGCCGCCCGTCGCCATGTCGCGCACCACGGCTGCGTCAATCGCCCCCGCGTCCGCGGCAATCTGATGCAGCCGCGTGTCCCAGTCCGCTAGATTGTTGATGGTGGATGGTAGACTGTAGATTCGGGACTTCAGGCTATCAATCTTGGCTTCGAGGTCGGGGTTGCTGGGCAAGGGGGCGGGTTTGCCGCGCTCCGGCTTGGGGTGGGCGGCTTCATCGAGCAGGCACAGACAGTCGCCGAGGCCCGCCAGCGTGGCCGCGTCCACAATGGGACGGTCAATCTGGGCGAGGCAGCCCTGCTTGAGGACAACGAGGTGGCCCGCGAGGTTGCCGCTATCTACGGTGGACACGTAGGTGGGGCGCAACGGCTGGGCGGTGGTGGTATCGTACCAGTTGTAGAAGTGACCCTGATAGCGTTCCAACCCCTCCATGCTGCTGATTTGCTGGTCTAGCCGCTCGGCCAAGGCGGTGGTGGTGATGAAGCCAAAGTCGCGGGCGGCGAGGGTGGAGAGTAGCGCGAGGCTCATATTGGTAGGCGAGGTGCGATGGGCCAGCATCGGCTTGGGGTCTTCTTGATAATTGTCGGGGGGCAGCCAGTTCTCCTCGGCGTTGACGAAGGCCTCAAAGTAACGCCACGTCTTGCGGGCGGCGCGGCGCAGCCATTGCACCTCGGCGGGGGCGAGTTCACTGTGTCGCACCACATCGGGCTGGCTGACCCGCCACGCGATTAGAGGTGCAGCAGCCCATGCGCTGAGGAAGGGGACGGCGACCGGCAGGGCGCGGGGGCGCAGCTTGGCAATCGCCGCCGCCAGCCCGATGCTTATCAGTGGCGACTGCCACATATACTTGGTGTACTCGCCGATGCTGTTGCCCAACCGTCGCGCGGTGTCCGCCGCCGTCTGCCACTCCAACAGGTTGCGATGGGTGATATAGCGGCGGGTCAGAGTGCGGGCGATGGCATCGAGCATCATCCCCGCTTGGTCTACGAGCAGAGTAGTAGTCATCGCAAGGTGCAGCCCGTTCAGCCGCGTCTCGTACAGCACGTAGCGAAGGTGGTGCGGCCATGAGGTGGCGGGCGGTCGGCGGGGGATAGTGACCAGCAAATTGGCGACGGTGGGGAAGGCCCGCACGAAGGTGGCTAGCGCAGTCCACACCGCCGCCCGCCCCGGCAGCACGGTCCAGCCCGCGAACAGCATCGCCAGCAGCCCCGGCGATTCGAGGCTGCGGCGCAGGTTGTCGAATATCTTCCAGCGGCCAATCGGTTCGATGACGTTGGGTACGGGGCGGCCCTGCTCGTCGGGGACACGGGGGAACAGCCATGGCAGTATCTGCCAGTCGCCCCGCGCCCAGCGATGTGACCGTCGCGCCGCCACCATGTAGCGGTACGGCTGGTCATCGTAGAGGGTGACATCGGTGACAAGGCCGGTGCGGGCGTACAGCCCCTCGATGAGGTCGTGACTGAGGAGGGTGTTGTCGGCAAAGCGGCCCGCCATCGCCCGCTCGAAGGCTCGCACATCGTAGATACCCTTGCCCATGTAGATACCCTCGCCGAACAGGTCTTGGTACACGTCGGAGACGGCGGTGGTGTAGGGGTCAACCCCGGTATGGCCGGAGGAGAGGCGGGCGAAGGGGGAGGCGTTGCCGCTCATCAGGGTGGTCTGCACGCGGGGCTGGAGGATAGCGTAGCCGCGCGTGACGCAGTTGGTGCGGGGGTCGAATTGGGGCTGATTGAGGGGGTGGGCAAGGGTGCCGACCAGCTTGGCGGGTGCGCCGGGGGGGAGTTCGGTATCAGAGTCGAGGGTGATGGCGTAGCGCACATGGGGGAGCAGGGCAAGGTCGCCGACGATGGCACTGAAGGCACTGGCATCGCCGGTGAGGATGAGGCGATTGAACTCGGTCAGCTTGCCGCGCTTGCGCTCCCAGCCCATCCACTTGCCCTGTGCGGGGTTCCACTGGCGGGGGCGGTGGAAGAGATAGAAGCGATTGTTGCTCAGGCCCTGCCGCGCGTTGAGGTCTTGCACCCCCGCCACCACCCGCCGCTGCAAGTCGGCATCGCCCGGCTCGTGTTCGTGGTCGGCATCGGCGAAGTCGCTGAGGATGGCGAAGTGCAGGTTGGGGTCGAGGTTGGCGAGGGCAAGGGTCTCAATGTGTTCTAGCATCTCGCTGACCCCGCTCTCACTGGTAATCAGCACGGGGACGACCACGAAGGTGCGGAGCGCGGGGGGGATACCATGCTCTAGCTCCAGCTTGGGGAGGACACGGGGCTTAATCAGCAGGGTAATGGCGTGGTTGACGAGGCTGGTGGCGAGGCTGGTAGCGGGCAGGGCGGCGAGGGCGGCGGCGGCCACTTGCCCCCCTTTGCCCGCGCCGTTGCGCCGCGCGTAGGCGACCGCCCCGCCCACCAACCCGCCGGTAACGGCTAGCAGGGAGCCGAGGTAGAGGCGGGTAGGGTAGGTTTCCACCAGCCGCGCGGCGCGGTCCAATGCTGAGGGCTGGTAGCCAATCGTCCGCTCCAGCGCGGTTCGCCCCTCATCCACCAGATAGTAGCCGACGTGGGCGGGGAGGGCGGGGGACGCCGGGTCATCGGCGGGTGGGGGGGTGGACGGCATCGCCTGCTGGGCTAGTTGCACCGCATGGGCGGCGACCTCGGTTTCGCTACAGCGGCTGCGGCGAGCGAGGCGTTCGACCACATGGCGGTAGTGGTCGCGGGTGGCGAAGTCCATAGCCGCATATATCCCCGCTGGGTCGCGGCGTAGCACCGCCTCGGTCGCGCTCAATTGTTCCACGAAGCTAGCCCAGTCTATCGCCGCCAGCGACCTCATGCTGGTGATTACGTTGCCGACTAGCTCTTGGATACTACTGAGCAGCTGCACCTCTTGCTGCACCAGCGCGGGGATAGTGCTGCCTTGCTGCTCGACCCGCTGCTCCAGCCAGTCTAGCACGGGGCGGGCGGCCTCACCCTGCTCACGCACGCGCTCTAGCCGCGCCACGAACACGGGGCTGAGGGGGGTGGGCATGGCGAGCAGGGAGGCGGGGAGGCGGGGGTCGCCCTTGTTGATTTGCTCAATCAGTTCCAGCGCAAGGTCATCGGCGGCCACCCACTGTTGGCGGATGGACATCATCTCCCCGGCCAGCCGACACAGCCGCTCGACCAATCCCAGCCGCAGCATAATCGCCACCGACCACAGTTCGCCGATGGTCAGTTCGCCGCCTGCCTCTTGATAGGTCTGCACAAAGGTGACGATGCGCTCTTGGTTGATTGCCCCATCGCTGGCGGCAATCAGGGCGCGGGCCAGCGCGTAGATGCGGGGATAGCCCGCCAGCCGTCCCGCCGCCAGCTTGGGCAACTCGCGATAGTAACGCTCCGGTAGGTCAACCTTGATTTCGTCTATCTGCTCACGCACGATGTAGTAGTTGTCCAGCAGCCACTCGGCGGCGGGGACGATTACTTGCGCGTTGTCCGCATCGCCGACCAGTTCGGTGTGGACCATGTCCAGATAGGCGGCGGCCTCGGCTAGATGGCGTAGCAGGGGGCGACCGGGCATGGGCCGCGCGGTGGTGCGGTGCTGGGCAGCCAAATCGCGGGCATAGTCGGCTAGCTGGCTGATGGGTATCAGCAGCGGCTTCAATCTATCCGTATCCACTGGTTTAGGCGGGGCGGTGGCAACCTTGGGGCGGGTGGGCAACCAACGCGGTAGGAAACTGAGCATGGGGGTTGTCTGTTACCTCTCGATGAGAATAATCTGAAAACAGCCGTCAGCCCGGTGGCAAGGTGCAAGACTCATGCCAGTTGCAAGTCGGGCAGAGCGGCGTAGTATCTGAACGGATTATACCGCATAACATGGTCAGGGCGCACGTCAGTGCGCCCTGCAATTACCACTCCACCTTCTACCTTCTACCTTCTTCATTCCACCTTCGTGCTACTGTGCCCAGCCCTTAATCAGGTCGTGTAGCTTCTGGACGTAGTTGGCGTAACCGGCGGCGGTGCCCCCCGCACTGCTTGGCTGGTAGACGGGCACGATTTGGCTGATGGTGTTCAGGCTCTGGGTGGAGTATGGCGGCAGGCGGAAGTGGTTGCACCAGTCCACCAGCCCCTGCGTCCATGTGTCGTAGTTCTTCAGTTGCCCACTACCGTCGCTGAGGTTGCCCCAATTCTGGCGCACCTCTTGGCCGGGGGTGGTGCCATAGTTGCTCTCTAGGGCGAAGAAGGCGAGGGCGACCGCGGGGTTGACCCCATTGACGGTGCAGGTGCGGTATAGGTCGTCGGCCTCGGCTAGGGCGGGACTGTTTGCCTGCTGCAATATCTGCTTGAACTTATCCCCGTTAATCGTGGGGCTGGCGTATACCGGATAGTCGGGGCTAATCGCGGGCATGGTTGGGCCGCTGCTGGGGACGCTACTGCTGGGCGGGGTGGGCTGGGTGGCCTGCCCCGCCGCCGCCTGCACTAGGGCGATGTACTTGTCCCACGGCCAGCCCTTGCCGGGGTCGCCATGATGCCCGCTGCCCCCGGTCTGGCCGGGGTGGTCGGGGTCGGGCACCTCCATGTGGCCGATGATGTGCTGGCGGTCAATCGGGATGTGGTATCGCTGGCAGATGGCGGCGGTCAGTTTGGCCGAGGCTTGCAGCATGGTGTCGGTGTACCACTGGCTGGGGGCGTTGAAGAAGCCCTCGTGTTCGATGCCGATGCTGCGCCGGTTGTACTCCCAGTTGCCAGAGTGCCACGCGATGTTCGCCTCAGTTACTAGTTCAGTCACGTCACCGTCCGCGCTGCGGAACATATAGTGGGCACTGGACTGCTTATCGGGTGGGCGGACGGAGCAGAGCCAGTCGAGCGAGACTTGGTACGCCCCCTCGGTATCATGGATGATCACCATATCCACCGCGCGGTCGCGCTTGTTGAAGTAGGGGCTAGCCTGCCAGTGGGCGGGGGCATAATCGGTCTGCGGTGGGCCGAAGGGAAGCTCGGTCGGGTCAATCACATCTGGGGCAATCACTCTACCGGCGGCGGGGACATAGGCCGGGTTGTTCGGGTTCTGGTCATCGCTCATCACGGTCTCCTCTCTGGGGTTGTACGCATCGCTACAGACATAGCTGGGGCTAGCCTTCGCCCCAACCAATCCTATTATCGCACCATGTGCGGGCGCGGTCAACTGCTTTGTTGTGCGTTTAGTTGTGGCAGTCCGATGAGCGTTGACGTGCATCAGCAGGGCGCAATTCATTGCGCCCCTACACCATTTAACCCAACTCAAACCTCAAACCTCACTTCGGCTCGAAGGATGGGGCCTTGGCATTGATGAGGCGAGGAGCCTGCACCGGAGGCGGGGAGGAGGTTTGGCGGAGGTCGGGGCGGGCGGGTGGGGTGGGGAGGTGGAGTTCGACGGGTCGTCGCTGGAGGGCCGATTGGTACATCGCCTCAACGATCTGCACGTCTATCATCCCCTCGATGCCGCTAGGCTCCGGCTCATGGTCATGCAGGATGCAGTCGGAGAAGTAGCGCAGTTGGGGGCCAAAGTGGTCGTGGTCAGGGTAGGTGTGTTCGGTGGTCTGCCCCCCGACGGTCAGATAGTGGGTGGATGCGCCGCCGCCATAGGCGGGATTGACTCGCAAATCGCCGCGTGTGCCGATGATTTGGTAGCTGGCGGTGAAGGCGGCACCGAAGCTACAGGTGAACTGGGCCAGCCGCCCGCCGGGGAAGCGCATCATCGCCCCGCTCATCTCCTCGACTGCCCCCCAGCGCGGGGAGTCGTCGCTACTAGTGATTGCCAGCACCTCGGTCGGCTCGGCGCGGAACAAGTAGCGGGCCGCATTGATGCAATATAGGCCGATGTCGTAGAGGCTGCCATCGCCCATCGCCGCCGACAGCCGCGCGTTGTCGCCGCGCACCTGCTGGGTGAAGGTGGATGCGAAGATGCGGGCTTCGCCAATCGGCCCTCCGTTCGTGGTCGCCACCGCCTGCATATTGGCCTCGTCGAAGTGCAGGCGATAGGCAATCATCAGCTTGACCTTGCCCGCCGCCGCCTCAATCATCGCTTGGCAGTCCGCCGCTGTCACCGCCATCGGCTTTTCGCACAGCACATGAACGCCCAACCCCGCCGCCCGCTCGGTGTACTCGCGGTGCAAGGGGTCGGGTAGGGCGATGTAGACCGCATCTACCGCCCCGCTGCGGAGGCAATCCTCATACTGCGCGTAGGTATAGCGTCGCTGCGCCGCGATGCCATACTGGTCGCCTACCCCGCGCAGCTTCTCCTCATCGCCCGACACCAACGCCACCAACTCGCTGTTGTCCGTTGCATTGGCAAAAGCGGGCAACATCGCCGCCTGAGCAATCCAACCCAACCCCACCACCGCATAGCGCACCTTCGCCCCGCCCTCGCTCATCGCCTCGCCCCCCTTGTCTGTGATATAACCGCTGGGGCCAATTGTATCACAATCTCGGTTAGCAAAAGGGGCGCACCCTTAAAGATGCACCCCTCTTGCCTGCGGGATATGGGCTAGTTGTGAGTCTCGTTGCCGCGCAGCAGCAGCACCGGCACCGGCGATTTGCCCACCACGCGCTCGGCGACGCTGCCCTCGATGATGCGCTGCAAGCCAGCGCGGGCGTGAGTGGTCATCATCACCATGTCGCAATGGCGTTCGCTGATGAGGGCCAGAATATCGGGGGCAGGCTTGCCCGCGTAACCCACGATGATGTAGGCGACATCGTCGGGGATGTATTGGCTGGCGACTTGCTCTAGGTAGAAGTGGGTAGCAGGCCGCTCCTGCTCATTTACCACGTAATCGGCATCATCGTCCTTGTTCTTGCCCACCGCATGGGCGATGGATACTTCCTGCTCTGCCGCTGGGGGTAGGATGTGAACCAGCAGCAATTCTGCCCCCAGCTTATGCGCCGCTTTCACCGCCAACGGCATCACCTGCTCGGCCAGCGGGCTGCCGTCTAGTGGCACGAGGATGCGCCGGAAGTGGAAGTCCTTATCGTGATACTGGTCGGCAGGTACGCGATTGTTCAGCAGCAGCACCGGCAGATTGGTCTCGCGCACCACCTGCATCGCCACGCTGCCCATCAGGGTACGCATCACCCCACTGCGTCCGTGCGTGTTCATCGTAATCAAGTCATAGCCGTCCTGCGCGAGGATGACGATGCACTGGGCCGCGATACCGCGCATCACCTTGATGTCGGTCTCCACCCCCGCAAGAGTAGCGGCCACTTTGTTCAGGTAATCGCCCGCCTCGGCCACGCGGCTGGCGATAATCTCTTCGGCGATGTCGCTGCCGCCGGTTATCTCATAGGGGACAGGGGCAATGTCGTCCACCGCCCGCATCAGGGTGATATGGGCATCGAAGGCGCGGGCGATACTCCCCGCCAGCGCGACTGCCCCCTCGCTGGCCGCAGACCCATCCAGCGGCACCAGTATGCGCTTGAACATCGCTTTCTCCTGTCCCTTGCTTATACCAATTCGTCAGGCCAATGGTGTATTGACGTAGGGGCGGGCTGCGCTCGCCCCGGCCAATTTACATCACCACCTAACCTAATTGGTATTAGTTGCGCTCGTCTTGGCCGTGCATCAGCAGCACCGGCACTGGCAACTGGCTGAGGACCTCATCGGCGACGCTGCCCAGCCGCATTCGGCTGAAACCACCCCGTCCGTGCGTTGACATAACAATCAGGTCGCAGCCATGTTCGCGGGCGATGTTCACAATCGCCGCCCCCGGTTCGCCGCCGCTCTCCAGCGTCTCGAACTGCACATCGGCGGGCAGCACGCATACCCCCGCTTGGTTCAGGTACATATCGGCCTTCACGTCGCGGTTGTCGGTGATGGGCCGATTGGCGGGGTGAGCCTCCATGGGCACCACGTTGAGCAGCAGCACCTCGGCCCCCTCGATTTCGGCCATGGCCCCGGCGATGGGCAGGGCCTGTTCCGCCAGTTGCGAACCGTCCAGCGGCACGAGGATGCGGGTGAAGTTGGGGGCGCAGCCGTTAGTCTCGGCAATCTGATGCCTTGCGCTGACCAGTAGCACCGGCAGGTTCGCCCCGCGCACCACTTCGTCGGCGACGCTGCCCAGCATGGTGCGGGCGATGCCGGTGCGTCCGTGCGTGGTCATTACGATGAGGTCACAGTCGCGAATTGAGGCGTTGATCGCCTGCACCGCGCTGCCCATCATCACCTCGACATCCACCTGCTCTACGCCACAATCGTGCATCTGCTGCGCCGTCGCCTTCAGATAGCTGGTGGCACGGATGACCTCATCGTCGGCGGCCCGCTGGTATATCGCCCCGCTGTAGGGGATGCTCATCGGGGCGGCGGCGTAGGTGGGTACGAGGCTGATGGCGTGCAGCAGGGTGACGCGGGCATGGGCGGCGCGGGCAATCGCGGTGGCGATGCTCAACGCCTTCGCGCTCTCGGTCGAGGTGTCGAGCGGTACCAAAATGTGCTTGAACATATGCTTCCTCCTTATTGGTGGGCGAGTGCAGCCCGCATTGGTGGGCGAGTGCAACCCGCCCCTACTGGCCTGATGCTCGTGATTAAGCAGATAAGCCTATACTATAATCATACCGCACCGCCCTGAACGTGGCGGTCAATGGGGGTGAACATGGGGTGAATAAAGCCTCCCCGCGCAAGGGTGGGCCGCACACATTGATAGTTCCCGCCCCTGCTTGCGCCTTCATCCCCCTTCGTAGTACAATCATCCTTGCGTATCGCCTTATCCGCCCGCTATCCCCTTCGGAGACCAATATGGAAAACACCCTCTTTTATGGCGACAACCTGACCGTGCTGCGCGAGCATATCGCCCCCGCTAGCGTGGACCTCGTCTACCTCGACCCCCCCTTCAACTCCAACCGCAACTATAACGTGCTGTTCAAGGACGAACACGGCAAGGAAGCTGACGCGCAAATCACCGCCTTCGAGGATACGTGGCACTGGAACCTTGCCGCCGAGCAGACCTACGCCGAACTGGTGGAACAAACCGGCGGCGCGGTCGGCAACATGATTGGCGCGATGCGCCAGTTCATCGGTGCGAACCAGATGATGGCCTATCTGGTGATGATGGCCGCCCGCCTCGTCGAACTCCATCGCGTGCTGAAGCCCACCGGCTCGCTCTACCTGCACTGCGACCCCACTGCCAGCCATTACCTCAAGATGCTGCTCGATACCATCTTTGGGCCTAAAAACTTTAGGAACGAAATCATATGGAAGCGTTCATTCGCTCATGGTGATGCTAAGAACTTTGGTAATCTGACCGATAGCATCCTTTACTATGCTAAATCGCAGAACTTTATTTGGAATAAGCAGTACGAAGGTCACAACGAAGAATATATCTCACGCTTTAGCCATCAAGACCCCGATGGTCGCCGCTGGATGGACACTAGCTTGAGTGCAAAAGGCCTCTCAGGAGGTGGCTATGAATATGAGTACAAAGGGATAAAGGGATTTTGGCGTTGTCCTATAGATACTATGCGAAGGCTGGAGGTTGAGGGCAAATTGCATTTCACTAAATCTGGTGGTATTCGCCTTAAGCGTTACCTCGATGAGAATAAAGGATTGCCACTTCAGTCTTTGTGGATAGATATACCACCCATCAATTCCCAAGCCGCCGAACGCCTCGGCTACCCCACCCAGAAGCCGCTGGCCCTGCTAGAGCGCATCATCAAGGCGAGCAGCAAGGAGGGCGACGTGGTGCTAGACCCCTTCTGCGGCTGCGGCACGGCGATAATTGCAGCCCAAAAGCTGAACCGCAAGTGGCTGGGGATAGACATCACCCATCTCGCCATCGCGCTGATGCGAAGTCGGCTGAAGGATAGCTTCCAGCTAGAGCGGGTGCGGGTGGTGGGTGAGCCGACCAGCGTGCAGGGGGCAGCCCAACTGGCGGCGGACGACAAGTACCAGTTCCAGTGGTGGGCCTTGTCGCTAATCGAAGCGCGGCCCTATGGTGGGCAGGAGGGCAGCAGGGAGGGCAAGAAGGGGGCGGATAGCGGGATTGATGGGGTGATTAGCTTTATAGACGACCCTAGCGGCAAGCCCAAGCGCATCATCGTGCAGGTGAAGGGGGGACACGTGGCCCGCAATCAGGTCGAGCAGCTACGTGGCACAATCGAGCGGGAGAAGGCGGCGATGGGGGTGTACATCAGCCTAGAGCCGCCCACCCGCCCAATGCAGGAGGAGGCGACAAGCGCGGGCTTCTACCACTCGCCTAACTGGGACCGGAACTACCCGCGCATCCAGTTGCTGACCATCGAGCAACTACTGCACGGGGCGACGGTGCAGATGCCGCCTACCAAGTCCACCTTCAAGCGGTCGCAGAGCATCGCCGAAGCCGAGCAGATGACATTTCCCTAACTCCCCTCCCACCGGGAGGGGCCGAGAGGGGGAGCGAGTCGCCGCCCAAAAACACCCCCACCCGTAAGTTTGCGGGCGGGGGTGTGGTACTTCCCGATATTCACTTGTGCCTTGCTACCTCCTACCTGACTGGGTTGGCTACCGGGTAGGCGGTGGTAGTCGTCTCCGTCACGGTCTCGGTGGTGGTCCCGATGTGGAACGTCTTCTTCAGGTAGGGGAGGACGAAGGTGTCGAGGCCGTAGTAGCTGGCGTACATCCCCGCGAACACTATAGCCGTCTCCGCGACTGCCATCTCCACGTTGGTGCCACCGCTGCCCGCGAACATGAAGGCGAGGTTCAGGGTCAAGCCCATCGCCGCCGCGAAGCGGGTGAATAGGCCGACGATGAGGGCCGCACCGACTAGGAACTCACCGAAGGCAACGAGGTAGCTGAACAGAGTGGCGTTGGGCAGGAAGAAGTTCTGCGCGAGGCTGGCATACCACGGGTGAACGGTGGCATGAGCGCCGGTCGAGTTCTTAATCGCCCCTTGCAGGAAGCCGGTCACTACCGTACCAGCCTTGTCGCCGATCCACAGCCCCTGTGCGTCGGTCAGCTTCTCCCAGCCTGCATACAGGAAAGACCAGCCGAGCCATACGCGGATGACACCCCAGATTGCGCCGACAAAGCGCTTGTCACTAAAGTAGCGAGTCATGGTTTGTTCCTCCTTGTGAACTGATAACCTTGCTTGATAACGTTCCTATTCCTCTGTTTTCCGTTTGTTCTAATACCAGTTTACCGCCATGTGGTGAACTTAGCGGCAAAGCTAGGTTGACGGTTGGTAAATATTGGTCGTCAGCGCGTGTACGGGGCAGGTTGAAGTAGAAGATACTGCCTTCGCCCGCCACGCCGGTGGAGGCGACGCAGAGCCGCCCGCCGTGCAGTTCGACGAGGGCGCGGGCCAGCGGCAACCCCAACCCACCCCCCACGCCGAGGATGCCATTGTCATCAGCGGGGGTATAGAACCGCTGGAAGATGGTGGCTTGGTGGGCAAGTGGCACCCCCTTGCCGTTGTCGCACACCTCCACGCAATAGTCGCTGGCGCAAGGATGCAACTCCACCCTAATCTCGCCGCCCACCGGGGTGTACTTCACCGCGTTGCTAAGTAGGTGGAGCATCACCTGCCCGATGCGCGGCGGGTCGAAAATGGCGGGGCAAGGGGTGTGCGGCACGGTCACGCTCAGGGTCTGCCCTCGCTCCTCGGCCAGCGGACGGGCCAGCTCCACCGCTTCGATAATCGCGGCGGCGAGGTCGGCGTGCAGCGGTTGCAGTCGCAGCTTGCCGCTCTCTAGGTTGGCGAGGTCGAGCAAGTCGTTAACCGCTGCCTCCAGCCGCGCTGCGCTTTTAATCGCGTTCTTCAGCAGGCGACGCATGGGGGGCGAAACCTCGGTGGTCAAGTTCTCATCCAGCACCCCCAGCGACACCTTCAGGGCGGTGAGTGGGGTTCGCATCTCGTGGCTGACCGTATCAATGAAGCGCGATTGTAGCTGGCCGAAATCTTGCTCCGGCGTAGGCAATGGCGGCAGCGTATTGGTTATCATCATGCTGGTCATTTCATCACCTCCTATCGCATAGTTACCCCCGATTATAGCCCCCGCCGCTCAACAAGCGGGTACATGGCGGTAAACAAACGGTTAATATCGGTGGCGGGCGACGATTTTCACCAGTTGTTCACCAACTTTCACCCCGCTTTTATCCCCCATCCGCTATGATGACCACAGGGGCTGTGCTATAATCGGCCTAGCTTATGCCTTATTATTAGGGAGAATGAAGATGAAAGTGCTAATAGTGGATGATGACCGCAGCATCGTCGAGGCGGTTACGATTGGGCTGGAGCTACAGTGGAGCGATGTGGAGGTAATCAGCGCGGGAGATGGCGAGGCGGGGCTGGACACCTTCTTCCGCGCCTCCCCCGACTTGACCCTGCTGGATGTGAATATGCCGCGTATGAGCGGCTGGGAGATGCTCAAGCGGCTGCGCGAGATGTCCGACGCGCCAGTGATTATGCTGACCGCGCGGGGCGAGGAGATGGATAAGGTGAAGGGGCTGGAGATGGGGGCGGACGACTACCTGACCAAGCCGTTCAGCCACCTAGAGTTGTTCGCCCGCATCAAGGCGGTGCTGCGCCGCACCGAGATGACCGCCCCCGCCAGTGCCACCCCTAGCTTCCAAGCAGGCGATTTGACCATCAACTACGACAGCCGTGAGGTGACGGTCGCGGGCCTGCCAGTGAAGCTGACCCCCACCGAGTACAACCTGCTCTACCTGATGGCCCGCAACGCCGGGCGGGTGCTGACCTTCGAGATGCTGCTGGCGAAAGTGTGGGGTGACGAGTACCGCAGCGAAACCGACTACCTTAAGACCTATATAAGCCGCCTGCGCCGCAAGCTGGGCGACGACTCCGAGCATCCCCACTACATCATCACCGAGCGGGGCGCGGGTTATCGCTTCGCCCGACCCACTAAGGTGGCTAGCGTTGCGGCAGGCTGAAGCGAAACAGGCTGCCCCCACCTTCACGCCGCTCTAGCCACATCTGTCCGCCGTGCAGTTCCACGAGACGGCGGGCAATCGGCAGGCCTAGCCCGGTGCCGCTGCCATCCCCCACCGCCGCGCTGCGATAGAACTGCTCGAAGATTAGCTCCCGCTCCTCCTCGGCCACCCCCGGCCCGTTGTCGGCTACGGTCACTAGGGTGGCCTCATTCCCCTCGGCAATATTCAGGTCAATCTGCCCGCCAGTGGGGGTGTACTTAACCGCGTTTGCCAGCAGGTTGAGGATGACCTGTTCGATGCGCCCCGCGTCGGCCTCCACATAGCAGCCGGGCGTGGGCAGGTGCAGGTCCAGCCGCTGTCCCTTGCGCTCGGCGAGGGGGGCAATCTCTTGGACGGCGTGGGTGGCGACATCGCGCAGGTCGAAGCGGCGGCGGTGCAGGGCGAGGCGGCCATGCTCCAAGCGCGACAAGTCCAGCAAGTCGTCCACCAGCGTCCGCATCCGTCGTGCGCTCTCATCCACTAGCCGCGCAAGGTTGGCGACCCGCCCCCCCTGCGGCGCAAGCAACTCGGCCAGCAGCCCCGCCGACATATTTATCGAGGTCAGCGGGGTGCGTAGCTCGTGGGTCGCCATCGAGAAGAAGTCATCCTTCAGCCGCTCCACGCTCTTCAGCGCGGTAATATCTTGATACACCACCACTGCGCCGTTCATCTGCCCCTGAGCGTCGAACAACGGGGCCGCGCTGGTCAGCAGGTCGGCAGAGGGTTGGCCCTCGCGCTCCACGATTAGATGCTGGCCGGTGACGGCTTGCCCGTTGCTGAGGGTGCGGGTGAGAGGCAATTCGTCGAGCGGGTAGGGGCTGCCGTCCGACTGCTTGGCAATGAAGTGGCGTTGATACACGCTGTCGCCCACCCGCCAGCCGGTCATGGTCGCGGCGGTGGGGTTGAGCATGGTAATGGTGCCGTCCGCCGCGCTGACCACCACTCCGTCGGGCAGGTTCTCCAATATCACGCTCAGGCGCAAGCGGTCCGCCTCGGCTTGCGCCCGCTCCCGCTCTAGGTTGCGATAGAGGTAGGCGTTGCCGATTGCCACCGCCGCGTGGTTGGCAAGCAGGGCGGTCAGCCACTCGTCCTCATCGCTCCACAGTTCGCCGCCCTGCTTGTCGGTGAGGTAGAGGTCGCCCACCACCTTGCCCCGATAGCGAATCGGCATCCCCAGTAGGGTGAGCATGGGGGGGTGATTAGGGGGGAAGCCGACGCTACGTTGGTCCTTGCCGATGTTGGGGATGCGTATCGGCTTGCCCTCCTTGATTA
>JBBSEE010000006.1:0-16561 GCA_038239995.1 Chloroflexia bacterium
CCGCTCACCGGCGCGGTCATCGTCAGCACCCCGCAAGAGGTGGCCCTGATGGATGCGACTAAGGCCCTGAATATGTTCGTCAAGCTGGATGTGCCCATCCTCGGTATGGTCGAGAACATGAGCTACTTCATCGCCCCCAGTGGCGAGAAGCTGGAAATCTTTGGGCATGGGGGGGCGAAGGCGGCCAGCGAACGGCTTCAAGTCCCCTTCCTCGGCGAGGTGCCACTGGACCAGAAGATACGCGAGGGAGGAGACAGCGGCAACCCCATCGTACTGACCGAGCCGAGCGGCCTCAACGCGGATGCCTTCCACCACATCGCCCGCGCCCTCGCCGCACAGGTTAGCATCCTTGCCCTGAACTAAGGCTAGATTAAAGAGCAAAGATTAAAGATGAGGGCGCACCCTTTGGTGCGCCCTTATCGCTATTACCGCAATCCCGCAAACAGGTCGGTCTCCAACCCCTCCGCCACGTCCACCAGCAACTTGACCCGCACGAAGGTCTCTTTGCCGAAGGCCAGTTCGTTGAGGTCATCGGGCAGGGTGTAGAAGAAGGAGTCTTGGCTAAACTGGGTACGGTGGCAGCGGGCAGCGCGGCGCACGAGGGTGACGTACTCGCGGCAGTCCACCTCAGTAGTCTGGCGGGCCATCTCCGTCTTCACCCGCTCCATCCACTCCGCCGCTTCCTTTTCGCGTTGCTCTGGGGTCTTGTCGCTATCCTCATCGTCATCGCCGAAGGGGGGTTTGAGGCCTCGGGCCTTCATCTCCTCGGTCAAGGCTTGCCATCGCTTGAAGTTCCACGAGGTATAGTACAGCTTCTGCACTTGGTGCGGCGCACCCATATCGGGATACTGGGCGGGGTCGGCGGCGGCCTCGTAGGCGGCGACGGTGATGCGATGCGCGTTGACGTGGTCGGGGTGGCCGTAGCCGCCGGTCTCGTTGTAGCAGACCAGCACATCGGGGCGATATTCGCGGACGAGGCGCACCAGCCTGCCGGTCGCCTCGCCGAGGTCGGCCTTGTTGAAGCTGCGGGGGTCCTCGTTGTCCGCCGTGCCTATCATCCCCGAATCGCGGTAGCCTAGCTGCTCGGAGTGCGGCACCCCGATGATGTCGAGGGCGCACTGCAACTCAGCAATGCGGATGTCGCCGAGGCGGGGGCGGGCCTCCTCCTCGTCGAGGTCGGGGTCGTGTATCTCCCCCACCTCGCCGCGCGTGCAGGTGACTAGCACGGTGTTGATGCCCTCGTGCGAATAGCGGGCCAGCACCCCGCCGGTGCCAATCAGTTCATCGTCGGGGTGGGCGTGTACCGCCATAAAGGTTAGGGTATGATTAGCCATGTTTTGCTTATGCTCCTTTGCAATATTCGGTTATATCATACCAGATTTGGTACGGACGCGGCAACCCACCATAGGAGTATCTGCTAATAATTGTTCGGGTTGGGGGTGGGGCGCGGTGATGGTCGCGGGCCGCCAGTCGGCTCGGCATCGGGCAGGCCCGCATTGGGGCGCAGCGACGGGGGGCAAGCCTCGGTGGTGGCGTTGGGGTCGGGCAGGTTAGTGGGAGGGCGGGCGGGCGATACGCCGCGCAGTTCCGCCGTTGGCGACATCGAGACCGCAATCGCAATCATCTGCTCACGGGTCAGCCCGAACTCACCGTTGGGCAATTCCTCGGCGGTAATCGCAAGGTGATTGCCATCCTGCGTCCAGTCCAGCGACAGGCGGGGCAGAATGCAGCCGACCGGGCGGGTGAAGAAGTAACCGTGTAGACCGTTGGGCAGGGTGATCGGCTCGGCCACGCTGATGTAGGTGTTGCTCTGCGTGGCGGTGTCGTGCGCGTACTTGTCCATATCATCGCCCGCTGCGAACACACTGCTGTAGACGCGGAACATCGGGGTGCCATCGGCGCGGTGGAAGAAGACGCGCACTGCATCGGGTTGGCCGTTGACCTTTTGCAGCAGGGGCGGCTCTGGGGACATCCCTTCCGGCACGTAGGTTGGCACATAGACGGGGAACGGCACCATGGCGCGGGCTTGGGCGAGGGTCATCGGAGTGGCGGTGGGGATGGGCGTAGGTGGCACCGGCGTGGGTATCACGAATAGGTTGGGGTTGAGGTCGGGATTGTACTGGATATTGGTAACCACCATAATCGTTTCGCTGGGACGATAACTCTTAGTTTGAGCCGTCCACTTTAGGACGAAGAAAGTTTGCTTGTCAATCCATACCGTTGCCGATATAGCTTCATCATCGGGTCGCGCTGGGCCAGCACACTTGACTGCGCCAAGATCCACAATGTAGGTATCGCGCCCCGCCACTATATCGTTCCCCCGTAGCCTCGGATGCAAGTCGGGATTTTGACACGCGATGATGAACCAGTCACCGTGCAACATTACCTCAAGAGGCTCAAGAAAGTGATCTGTATACATATTACCAGCTGCATAGGGGTTCATATAAGACCACCGATCCGGGCCCTTAACAATGTAGGTCGAGGTAAGGGGCGAAAGGGGCGCAGGGCTGCTGAGGTTGGTATCGTTATACTCCACCCGCCAGTTTGCTGGAGCTTGATGCCACACTGAGCTTTGCCGCAGTGGGGAGTGAGCGGCGGAGGGATTATTGGTCATTACCACCGTTGCGCTGAAGCTGGGAACGAGCGTATCAGAAATCAACTTGGCTTGACGGATGATTTCGCTGGCACTAGTCAACTCCGTCCCCCCCCCAGCCCCGATAGACCGCGACCGGCCCGACAGGATACCGGCGAACAGGGTGCCGCCCAGCACGAGGATGAGCAGCATCGCCGCCGCGCCGAGGGCGGGGGCGAAGCGGAAGCGGGGACGGGCGAGGCGAATGGGCAAGCCAGCGTGGAGCAGGGGGGCAGGGTCGCGATCCTCGGCCACATCGAGGGCGGGGACGGCGAGCAGGCGACGGTGTAGTTGGGCCACGAAGTCGGGGTTGGGGTCGGGTGGCTGCAACTGCTGGGCAGCGGCGGCCACCTCCGGCTCAAGGCCAGCGGGTGGGGCGACGGTAGGGGATTGGCGTAGCTCGTCCCAATATTGGGCGAACAGTTCATCGGGCGGGGGATTGCTCACGGATACGGCCTCCTGCTAGGGTTGGTCGCGGCGGTCGAGGATAGTCTGGCGTAGCTGGCTGAGGGCGCGGCGGCGTAGCATCTTCACCGCGCTGGCGGTCTTACCGAGGATAGCGGCGGCTTGAAGGTCGGTGCAACCGGCGAGATGCAGTTCCAACACGGCGCGACGCTCATCGTTGAGTTCGGCGAGGATGCTGAAGTCGCGGTCGAGGGCAATATCCTCTGGGCCGGGGGCGCGGTCGGCAATCGCGCTGACCTCATCGAGCGGCTGCTGGGGGTGACGGCGGCGTTGCGCGTCCACCACCGTGTTGTGGGCGATGCGGAACAGCCACGCACTGAATTGCCCACCGTGATAGCTACTGATGTTGGTCAAGGCCTTGAGGAAGACGTTGGCGGTGGCATCCTCCGCCGCCTCCCTCTGGCCCAACCGCAGGTAGCAGTAGCGATAGATGGGCGCGACGTAGCGTTGGTAGAGCAGGGCGAATGACTGCCGCTCGGTCCGCGCCCGCGCCGCTAGCTCGTCATCATCGGCCTCCACCTCGGTGGGCGCATCGGCCAAAGTCGCCTCGTTAGGCCACGCCTGCGACCAAAATTGCATCGGCTATCACCCTCACCCCAACCCCCCCCGGCGGGGAGCATGGGGTATATAAACGCTCGCTCACTATTATTAACGGTTCAGGCGGGGGAAAGGGAACGCTCTTTTGAGATAAAAGACTAAAGATTAAAGACTAAAGAAAAAGCCAAGCGGTTTTCGTCTTTAATCTTTAATCTTTAATCTTTTATCTTTTATCTTTAATCTTTTATCTGCCCCAGCGCATCACGGCTGAGGGCGAGTTCGGCATTCATCCCGCCGCGGGCGCAGATACGGACGGCCTCTTCGAGCCGAGGGCGGGCGGCGGTGGGGTCGCCGTCGGCAAGGTCGGTGAGGCCGAGGACGCGGGCGGCAATCGCTTGTTCCAGCGGCAGGTCGTAGCGCAGCGCGTCTTGATAGAGGATGGTGGCCTCGTCGCGGGCGGCGGGGATTTGACCGAGGAGGTAGAGCAACTGGGCGCGGAGGATGCGATTGATGCTGAGATTGCGCGGCGAACTGACCCCCGCCGCCAACGCGGCATCGCTGAGGGACAACGCTTGCGGATAATGGCCCAGCCACAACTCGGTCTCCACCCTTAGCACGGTGGGGGATAGCATGGTGCTGGCCTCCAGCCCTTCGCCCACCACTGCGTCGTACAGTGCCTGCGCCTCATCACCGCGACCCATGCGGGCAAGGGTGCGGGCGATACGCAGGCGATAGTCTACCGTCCAGAGGGCAAGGTTGCCGCATTTGCTCAACCCCTGTTGCCAGAAGTCGAGGGCGGCCTCAAAGTTGCCGCGTAGATATTCCACTTCGCCGCTGTAGGTGAGGCCGTCGAGGTAGACTGGCTCGTAGCCAGTCGCCTCGGCCATACGGATGGCCTGCGTGGTCGCTGCGGCAGCCTTGTCCAACTCGCCCCGCGCCATATAGATGAGTGCCCACCAGACTTGCGCCTTCGCGAGGGCATCTTGGCTCTTCAGCCGATTCGCCACCTCCTCGGCCCGCACCAGTGCGGCGGCAGCCTCGTCGTAGCGCAGCATCTCGCCCAGCACCATCCCGTTGCTGAGGTAGCTATTCAGCATCCCGCGCAAGTCGCCCAACTGCTCATAAATCGCCAGCCCGCGCTGCCGCATATCGTAGACCATCTCCATCCCGCGACTGAAACCGGCGGCTGTCCCTAGCGCATAGTAGGCGCGGGCCAGCCATGCCAAGTCCTGCCCCTGCTCCAGCACGGGCAAGGCACTCTCCAACGCCTTGAACATCTCATCTGGTTGGAACACCACCGCGTGCGAGTAAGCCCGCACCACCTGTAGCCGCGCCCACGCAAGGTTGTGTTCATCGCCCAAGGCCCGTTCGCCGATGTTGATGTACTCCAAAGCCCGCTCTGGCAACCCCCGCTTGTTGCCGAACAGGGTGGCGAGGCGGTTGCAAAGTTCGGCGATGTGGTTGCCCAGTTGCTGATAGGCAGCGGATTGTTGGGCGAGGGGGATGAGGAACGCGCCCAGTTCCAGCCCCGCCTCTCCCGCCGCCTCCGCCTCGTCTAGCTGGCCCATTACCGTATAGATGTCCACCAAGCCGGTGTAGGCTTCGAGTTGGGCGAGACCCCAGCGCAGCCGCTCGTGGGGGCGGGCCACCGCGAGCTTCTTCTGCCGTTCCAAGGCCCGCTGATAGTAGCCCGCCGCTTCCTCCTCGGCGTAAACCCGCTCGGCGCGGTGGCCCGCCTCCATCAGGTAGATAGCCGCGCCTTCATCGTTGTCGCTCAGGCTATAGTGCAGGGCGATGAGTTGCACCGTCTGGTCGCTGATCTCCTTACCCTCGGTGGGGTATAGGTCGGTCAGGGCATCGCCGATGCGCTGGTGCAGTTGCTTGCGCTCTGATTGTAGCACGCTCTGGTAGGCCACCTCCTGTATCAGCGAGTGACGGAAGGCGTACTCCTGCTCCATACCCGCAATCGGCACAATCAGAAACCGCTCATTGAGCAAATCCAGCGAGTAGCTGAGTTGGTCAGGGGGGAGTGGCTCGACCAGCTTACCCAACAGGCGACGATTGAACACCCGCCCAATCGCGGCGGCGGTCAGCACCATGGCCCGCTGCTCGTCGGCAAGGCGGTCAATCCGCCCCTGTATCACTTCGTGGATGCTGGCGGGGACGCGCACCTCGACCGCGCTGGCGGCGAACCGCCATTTGCCTTCCTCTTGCACAATCGCCCCGCTCTGGAGCAGCAGCTTGAGCAACTCCTCGATGAAGAAGGGGTTGCCGCTGCCCCGCGCCTTGATTTGCTCGGCCACCTCGTTGGGCATATCCTCGATGGACAGGGCCGCGCTAATCATCTCCTCGCTCTCCGCCTCGCTGAATAGGCCAAGCTCGATGGTCACACCCTCCCCCGCGCTAGGCAGCACCGCGGGACGGTTATCGGATGAGCGATAGGTGAACAACATCATGGTGCGCGGCAGGGAGGGTAGCAGGGCAAGGGTGGCAAGGCTGGCGGGGTCGGCCCAGTGAATATCCTCGAAGATAAGCAGCAGCGGCCCTTCACCCTGCTGGGCAAGGGCGACCAACAGGTCGGTCAACGCCCCCCGCAGCACGGTTACGAAGTCCTCACCGCTGAGGCCGCTAATCGTGGGGTCGGCATAGGGGAAACCGAGCAGGCGACAGAAGATAGCGGCGCGGTCGGGCTGCCCACCATCCAAGCCCAGCGCAGCACAGGTATTCTGTACTTGTGCTGTCCCCACCACGCCGCTTTGGTTCAGGGCAATGCCACACACCTCGCGCAGCAGGTCGGAAAGTAGCGCGTAGGAGGTGCGGCTGGTGTAGGCAAGGCAGTGGCCGGTGAAGCAACGCAAGGCGAACTCGCGGCTGGCCTGCTCCCGCAACTGGCGCACGAGGCGACTCTTGCCTGCCCCCGGCTCACCAATGACGCTGCAAATCGCGGTGCCGCCCGCGGCCACTTCGCCCAGCATCCGCTGCATGGTGGCAAGCTCACTCTGGCGACCGACGAAGGGACTGCTCAGGCCCAGCGCGTCCAGCCCCCGCCCGCTGCCGCGCTCCGCCCGCAGGCCCAGCACCCGATAGGCCAGCACCGCCTCGCGCTTGCCCCGAATGGTCAACGGCCCCAAATCCTCGAACTCGAACACGTGCTTAGTTAGCTCATAGGTGGTGGGGCCGACCAGTGTCATCCCCGACGTGGCCTCACCTTCCAAGCGGGAGGCGATATTGACCGCATCGCCCATTACCGTGTAATCGCGCCCGTTGGCGGTGTTGCCCATCGAACCGGCCAGCACCTCTCCCGTGTTGATACCGCTGTGCAGTTCAAGGCTGAAGCCGCGCTGCTGCTTCAGGGTGACGCTCAGTTCGTCTAGCTCCGATTGCATGGTCAGGGCGCAGCGAATCGCGCGTTCGGGGTCGTCCTCATGGGCGGTGGGTGCCCCGAACAGCACCATGATGTTGTCGCCCATGAACTTGTCCACCGTGCCGTCAAAGCGTTGCACTACGGCGGCCAAGCGACTGAGCGCGGCATCGCTGATGTGCTTCACCTCTTCGGGGTCTAGTTGTTCGGACATCGCGGTGAAGCCCGCAATATCCGCGAACAGCACCGTGACCAGTTTGCGGCTATCCGCGGTCGCCGATACCTTCAGCCCCTTGCTGGGCGCAGCCGCCAGCGGTGTGCCGCACACCCCGCAGAAGCGGCTGTGCGCCGCAATCTCCGCCCCGCAATTATGACATACGATTGTTGCGCCCGCTGCCAAACTATCGTCCCCCATTATCGTGCATCATCTACCCTGTCTAATCTGCCCTAAGATTAACATACCCGCTGCGTGGTGTCAACCATCGCAAGGACTAAACGGCATTGGCCCCAACTTGAACTTTGGCGGGCTATCTGCTAAGATAACCGTACCGATGAAGTCAACTGATAGCGATGGGACAAAGGAGGATAGCGCGTGGCCGAGATACGCAAGGTGGGGATTATCGGGGCGGGGACGATGGGCAACGGCATCGCCCAAGTGTTCGCCGTGGCGGGCTATGAGGTGACGATGCAGGACATCGGCGAGCCGCAGGTGCAGCGCGGGGTGTCCACTATCGGCAAGAGCCTCGCCAAGCTGGTGGAGAAAGGCAAATTGAGCGCGGATGAGCAAGCTGCCACCCTCGCGCGGCTACACACCACCACCGTGCTGGAGGAGGCGGCTACGGGAGCCGACCTCGTGGTCGAGGCGGTGTTCGAGGACTTGCGGGTGAAACAAGAGACCTTTGGCCGACTGGATGCTGCCGCCCCCGCCCACGCGATTCTGGCGAGCAACACCAGTTCGATTAGCATCACCGAGATTGCCGCCGCCACCAAGCGGCCCACGCAGGTCATTGGGATGCACTTCTTCAACCCCGTCCCCCTGATGACCCTCGTGGAGATTATTCGCGGTATCGCCACCAGCGACGAAACATACAAGATAATCGAAGACACATCGAATGCGGTGGGCAAGGTGCCGGTCGAGGTCAACGACTACCCCGGCTTCATCAGCAATCGGGTGCTGATGCCGATGATTAACGAGGCGGTCTACTGCCTGATGGAGGGAGTAGCCACCAAAGAGGCGATTGACACGGTGATGAAGCTGGGGATGAACCACCCCATGGGGCCGCTCACCCTCGCCGATTATATCGGGCTGGATGTCTGCCTCAACATCCTCGAAGTGCTGCAACGCGGCCTCGGCGACCCCAAGTATCGCCCCTGCCCCCTGCTGCGGAAGATGGTGCAGGCGGGCTATTTGGGGCGCAAGTCGGGACGCGGATTCTACGATTACAGTGTCGGCGCGTAGCCCCTCACCCAGCCTCTCCCACAGGGGGAGAGGAGTTATATTAGAAAGGGATAAAACAATGCAGTTTACCCTAACCGAAGAGCAGCAAGCGATGCGCCAAATCGCCGCGCAAGTTGCCAACGCCGAGCTAGCCCCCCGTGCCGCGCAGTACGATGAGAGCGAGGAGTTCACGTGGGAGAGCGTGAAGAAGCTGGCCGAACTCGGCTTCCTCGGCATGACCGTGCCAGAGCAGTACGGTGGGGTGGGGGCAGATTACGTCAGCTACGCGCTGGCGATGGAGGAAGTATCGCGCGGTTGCGCGGCCACCAGCGTGACCATGACGGTGCAGAACTCGCTGGTCAACTGGCCGATTCTGGAGGCGGGCAGCGAGGAGCAGAAGCAGAAGTATCTGCCCAAGCTGGCGAGCGGTGATTGGCTAGGCTGCTACGGCCTCAGCGAACCGGCAGTCGGCTCCGACCCGGCGGGGATGACCACCACCGCGACGGCGGATGGCGACGATTGGGTGCTGAATGGCACCAAGAACTTCATCAGCAATGGCGGGGTCGCGGATATAGCCGTGGTATGGGCCACCACCGACCAGAGCATCCGCCACAAGGCGGTCGCCACCTTCATCGTGGAGAAGGGTACACCGGGGTTCAGCGCGGGCAAGAGTGAACACAAGCTGGGCATTCATGGCAGCAACACGACGATGCTCTACTTCGACAACTGTCGCATCCCCAAAGCGAACCTCCTCGCGCCAGCGGGCGAAGGATTCAAGCTGGCGATGAAGACGCTGGACGGTGGGCGCATCGGGGTGGCCGCCCAGGCGGTGGGTATCGCCCAAGCCGCGCTCGACTATGCCGCCAACTACGCCCACCAACGCCAAGCCTTCGGCAAGCCGATTGCCGACTTGCAAGCGATTCAGTTCAAGATTGCCGACATGGCGACTCGCGTGACCGCCGCCCGCCTGCTGACCCTCCAAGCCGCCGACTTCAAGCAGCGCGGCCTCCCCTACAGCGAGCAGGCGGCCATGGCCAAGCTGTTCGCCTCCGAGACCGCCACATTTGTCACCCACCAAGCGGTGCAGATATTGGGCGGCTACGGCTACCTGCGCGAGTATCCCGTCGAACGCCTCTACCGCGATGCCCGCATCACCGAGATATACGAGGGCACCAGCGAGATACAGCGGCTGGTCATCTCCGCGCAGGAGCTAAAGGCGCGGAAGCCGAAGGGTGAATAGCTACAAGCAATGGTGGCAATGAAGAACACCCACCATCAAGTGATGACCGAGCTTTTGATTGGACGCAATTTGGAGTGGCTATGAGTTGACTACCCGCCTCAAGTTAAGGAAAGATGGTGAGGAACATCGGGGGTCTGGGGGTCAGCCCCCAGCTGGTGATGGTGGATGTAGACGACCGAGCCTATCAACCACCTAGTGCGACCCCGCAAAGTCACCTGCTTAATTACAAGTGGCTTACGTACCCGTCACCAGCTGGGGGAGCAACCCCCAGACCCCCTGTTGTAGCGCAGCCGCACGGCTTATGCCAACCGCAATCAGCAGTCATCGTCAGCTTGATGCAGAGGGGCGCATGAGGATGCGCTTCTTACTGCGCTTAGGCCCGTTTGGGGCGAGGGATGATGTAGTACAGGGTGATGACCAGCGAGATTGCCCCGGTGATGATGTCCTGCCAGAAGATGACATCGTTGAAGCCCTTACTGCCCGGCGCGTTGCCGAAGATGAAGGGCGAGGCGAGGATGAAGATACTGAGCAGCAGGAAGCCGTAGAGGGAGATGTCGAACACCGGCTTGGCGATACGCATCCCGTAAGCACAGCCGAGGGTGAACAGTATCAGCAGCACCCCGTAGATGATGTCGCGGGTCGCTTCGCCGCTCTTGTCGTAGTTGATGAGCGCGGGGAAGCCGCTGCCCAGCGGCCACGAGATGAACGGCCACACAATCAGCCACAGGCCACCGAGGATGCCGGACAGCACGCCGAGGGTGAAGACAAGGTCGGGTCCGCGTTTTACCTCTTGCATGGTACGTAGTTCTCCTTTCGCGCGGTTAGCGCATCAGCCGGTAAGTTAGAACGCAAATATAATGGCAAACTGAGGGCGGCGCAGCGGTCGGTACAGGTTTTAACCCTAACTTCAGTTAGATTTATTGCCCCGCGCCTCACCAACAGCTATAATTTAGCACGTTGGCGGCGTGATGTCAAACTAAGCGGCGGTTCGACTATGCAACCTCCACTGAATAATACGCCGCAGGGCGGGGCGGCGGATTGTGGTATAATTCGCATATTGATAATCATACTTCCAAGGGGAGCAGCAGGGAGAGGGCCAGTGGCGCAGACATTTACCGTGATAGTCAATCAAGGCGGCGACGATTGGGTGCGCTGGGCGGTGGGCATCTTCGAGATAGTGGTCGGACTCGGCCTGCTGCTCACCCCGCTATGGGTGGGGCGGGGCTGGCTCCGCCTCCGCAGCAGCACCGAAAAGAGCCGCGACCGCCATGTGCTACTCTTCACCGTCGCCGGGGTGATGGCAATCGCCGGGGGGGTGTACACCATTATCGGGCGGGTAAACGTGGGCGACTCGCTGATACCGCTGGCGATGGTGGGGGTAGCGGTCATCATTGCGATGATACCGGGCCACGCGGATGAAAATAATTAGCTCTCGTACTTGCCCACCAGCTTGCCCACATCGCTCATCACTTTGGAGTTAGCCAGCACCCGACTGACCCCAGCATCAAGGGCGCGGCGACGCAGTTCGCGGTCGGTGTGCGGGCCGAAGCCGATGACCGTCACCCCCGCCAACTTACCCTCAGCCGCCACTTGCCGCAACGCCGCCTCCCAATCCAGCCCCCTAATCATCAGGTCCAGCAGAACAAGCGGCGGGCGGGGCGATGCGTCCAGCTTGAGGCTGAGGTCGGCAGCACTACGCACCGCGACCGGCTGGTAGCCCAACTGTCGCAGGTCGTTGCTAATCTTCACCGCGAAGAACATATCGTTAATCAGCAGCAGGATAGGCTTGTCCATCATTGGTTGCTGCTCGATTGCTTGTTGCCGCCCAACTCGGTCGCTTTGGTCACGAACACGGCGGCGAGGATGTCGGGAGAGTTCTCCTCTGGATGGCCGGGGCGAGCGAGTTGCTCTTGGCTGACCGGCATCAGCATCGCCTCGGCCAGCAGCATCTTCAGTTGCCCAGCGGTGTAGTCGGCGACTGCCGAGTCTACGCTAGCATCAATCGCGGGGGTATCCAGCCCGTTGTCGCCCGCGATACCCGCCGCGCTGGGGGTATTGTCGGGAGCAGGGTTAGTGACGACTTGGCCGGTCTGCTCCGCGCCGCGCAGAGCCACGCTATCCACCCCACCCGCGCGTAGCACGTCGAAGGCGATAAACTGGCCGCTGTTCGGCTTCAGCACGCGGTTGACCTCTTGCAGCACCGCCAGCAAATCCGCGCCGAACTTGTGCAGCGGGCGGTGGCAGATGACCATATCGAAGCTGCTATCCTCGAAGGGCAGGTCGGTGGCCTCGGCCTGCTCGAAGTAGACGTTGCCGCTGGTAATCGCCTCGGCCAATCGCTGCTCGGCGGCGGGGTCGTGGTCAATCGCAATCACCTCCGCGACTTTGGGGGCAAAGGTGGCGGTGGCGCGGCCATGCTCGGTGGCAATATCCAGCACCCGTTCGCTGCCACTCGGTGCGGCCAGCTTGAGCATCACCTCGCACTGGTGGTGGGCCATCGGGGTCGCCACCGCCGCGTCGGGGTCAGCCTGATGCGTCGGTTCGCGGAAATCCAGTTCGTCACGGTGTTGGTAGTTCTTCTCCTGCTCCATAACTCGGCCTCCTCTACAGATTAGATTGCATCCCCTGTTCATCAGCAAGAAGCATACCCATTAGCCTATCCGAAGATAAAGCTGGCAACGGTAAGGAACACGACCGCCACGAACAGCAGGGCGAAGAACGTCCCGATGCTCAAGGATAGGCGTTGCCCTGCCACAATCACCCCCACAATGACCACCCAAAGCAGCGTATCGAGGGCGAAGGCGAGCGGTCGCCAGTGGCTGGCATTGGCCGCTTGTGCCACGTTGGTGAAGATGTTGAAGGGGGGATTGCTGTCCACCTGCGCCGAGGTGAAGGCGAGCGGGAAACCGTAACCCTGCGTCAAGGTAGTCTGCCCCCCCTCCGTCGTGCTACCCTCGGTAGTGTCCACAATCACGCTGCACAGGGCAATCACCAACGCGGTCGCCAGCACGAAGCCCACGAACGCCGCGCTAAGTTGAAACGATGAATTGTCGCGCTCTGTAGCCAAAGTAAGCTCCCCGGCACAATGGGCGAGTGCAACCCGCCCCTACGTCATGGTTGGTGTGCGGCACACGGACAAGGGCAATCCGCCCCTACGCCGCTAACTCAAAACTCATAACTCATAACTCAAAACTAATCATGCACCCACACCCGCGCCCCCAGCGGCAGCCAGTCGAAGATTTGGGTGGAGTTGTCCAGCGCGGTACGGATGCAGCCGGAGGAGATAGGCAGGCCGAGGCGGTCATCCAGCACCTCACCGTTGCGGTCCATGACGATGCTATGGAAGCCATTCGCCCAGCGCGAGTCGAAGCCCACCCAGTTGCGGATGTAGCTGCCCTTGATGATGGACTCGTGCAGGGAGGCATCCTTAGCATAGACGTGGAACAGGCCGGGGTAGGTAGTGCTGTTCGGGGTATCACCCCGCCCGTAGCTCATCGGGAAGGTCATTTGGGGGATGGCCCCGCTATAGAGCGTCACCTTGAACCCGCCGAGGCTGACCTCGGCCCAGTGTTCGCCGTGCGTGGGGATGAAGGGCGGGTTGGGTGCATCTAGGTTGATGCTAACTACCTCTGGCGTGTTGGTGGGCGGGGGGGTCGGTGTATCCGCTGGCAGTGGGGTAGCAGTAGGAGGTGCAGCAAGCGGTTCAGGCAACGCCGCTGTGGGGGTAGGCGCGAGGGGTGGAAGGGCAGTAGCAGTTGGCGCGGGGAGTGGAGGCAGGGTCGGGGTAGTGGCTGCCGCCGGGTAGGGCAGGGCGAGCAATATCGGCTGGTCGCCGCGCCCGGCCTGCGTGTTCATCAATTTTAGCCCTACCAACGCCAGCGTAATCAGCAGCAAGGCCGCCACGCGCAGGGGTAGGTATTCACGTTTAAGCATGGGTAACTTTCTAGTATCCCGCGCTACTTGCTGCCATAGCCCACATACTGCTGGAACAGCGGCTGGAGGTCGGTAGGGGCGGCGGCTTGCAGGGCGGTGAGCAGGTCGCGGCCCGTCGCCAGTTTGCCGCGAAATTGCGCGTGGTAGGCGGCCATTGCTTGCCAGAAGTTGTCATCCCCCATGGTAGTACGTACCGCACGGAAGAAGGTTGCGCCCTGTCGGTAGATATAGTTGAAGTAATCGTTGCGCCCCGCGAAGGCGTTGACCGCCGCCCCCAGTGGCTTGTAGCTGTCCGGCGACGGGGTGGGGCGCAGGTTGGGGTTGGCGGTGGGCGAGGGCAGATAGTTGCCCCAGTCCTGCCACGCTTGCGTAAACGAGTCGGGGTAATTATACGCGATTAGGGTCAGGGTTGCATAGTTGGTGGTCGCCTCATCCAGCCATGCGTCGCTGTACTGGTTGGTGGCAAGGTCGGCGTAGAACCACTGGTAGGCGGGGCCGTGCAAGGCTTGCCACCAGAGCAGTCCACCGTCCTTCGCCTCCTCGTCCACCACTGCCCCGCTGCGGAGCAGGTAGAGGTCGGGGTACTCTTGGTCGCTGGTGATACTCTGGTTCAGGTCTGCCGTCGCGGTGATAGTCGCGTTGGCGGGGGGCAGCAGCGAGTCGGCCATCTCCGCCACGCTGAAGCGCGTCACCTTGCGGTCGCCGAGGCGGTTGCTGTACCAATCGTAGGCGGCCACGCTGAGGTCGAGGATGCGGGTGGCGCGGGGGCGATGTTCGGGCAGGAAGTAGCCATAGATAACCGTGCCATCCTTCGCAGTGCGGGTCAGGGTTGGGTCGGCGGCGGGGTCGGCGAACTTATCCGAGGCGGTGAGGGCAAAGTCGCGGCCCGCAGTGACATTGAACTGCCAATCGTTGCCGCTGTGGGCGACCTGCTGTCCGCTGGCGGCAATCACCAGCGGCTGGACGGTATGCACCTGCACGCGATAGTCGGCGGGGGCGGCGATGCCATTGTCTCCCACCCGCGCGTAGGGGAAGGCGACCGCATTGCCATAGGTGTAAGGCACGAGGGTGGGCAGCCAATCGCCGAGGGTGATGATGTGATTAGCCGCATCGAGGGCAAAGCGGTTGCCAGCGGCGAGGGGGCGGAGGGTGTATTGCATCGCCACCACATCGGAGCCACCCGCCACCAGCGGGCTGAGGCCGGTCTGGGTCAAGGGGACGCTGAGGTTGACTTCGTCTAGCCATGTGTAGCTGACGCTCTGCCCATTGACCGTGATATGGTCGAGGGTGAAGCCACCTTCATAGTGGTGGGGGACGACGCGGAAGACCAGCGCGGCGATGGTAGTAGTCTGCTGGCTGGTGTAGCTAATCACTTGGGCGGCGGGGACGGTGGGCTGGCTGAGGTCGAGGGTGAGGCTGACGGCATACTGGGCCGCCACCCCACTAGCGGCAGGGGCAACCACAAGCGGGGCGGGGGTGGGGGTGGTCGGTATCGGGGTGAGGGTGGCGGAGATTACCGACCGCGTAGAAGTCACGGTCGCGGGCGTGGGCGTAGCGGTAGGGACTTCGCCAATGACCGCCACGCCTGCGGGGGTGGCGGCGGCTTGGGGGGCGGGCGTGGGGTTGCCGGGGAACCAGCCGCCCACGAACGCGCCGATGTCCGCCCGATAGATGAAGGCCATCGCGAACACGGTGATGAGCGCGGCGACCGCGAATAGGCTGCCCAGCCGCCGCCGCATCGCCTGCCGCCGCTCCTCGCGCACTTGGCGGCGCATCCAGTTGCTGGTCTCGCCGGTAGAGGTGAGCGACAGGGGGTTGCCTCGCGCCTTCTGGCTACGCTCACGCGACTGCATCGCCGCCAGTTCCTCGTACATCGCCCCCCCATCGGCGAACCGCTTACTCGGTTCGGGGGCAAGGGCGTGTTGCAGGAAGGCACTGAGCGGGGCGGGCATATTGTGGGGCAGCTTCAGGCTGCGGGTGGGCGGGTCGGGCTTCGCTCCATTGGTACTCTTGGCCGGAGCGGGCTTGGGCGCGGCGGTCTGCACCCATGCGTCGCGGAAGCGCATCCCAGTGAATAGCTCCCACAGCAATGCGCCCATGGCGTAGACATCGCTGGCGGCGGTCGGTTCGTGGTCGGCGGCCAGTTCGGGGGCACTGTACTCCGACAGGGCAAGGCTGCCCACCTTCAGGCCGTTCTCCTCGTTGGGCCGCTTCAGGTCGAGCAGCTTGGGGTGGCCGAGGGCGAGTTCGGCGAGGCGCACCTCATCGTTACCCCCGCTGCGGCTGACCACCAGCTTCTGGGGGGTAAGTTCGCCCGCCACCAGCCCCTCGGCATGGGCGGCGGCGAGGGCGCGAGTCGCCTGCGCGGATAGCTCCATCATGTCCGCATTGCTCATGTCGCGCACCGCCACGAGGTCGGCCCACGTCTTGCCCACTAGCTGATTGAAGATGACGTAGGGGTAGATGCGCTGGGCGTAACCCCACGCGAGTGGCTGGGCGATATAGGCATCGTTGCCCGGCTTGCGGGCGCGGGGCAGGTCCTTGCGGAAGTTGGCGGCGAAGGCGGGGTCGTGGCGATATTCGGGGCGATAGACTTTGACCCGTACCACTTGATTCTGCTCCGTGTCGCGGGCCAGATAGGACGCGCCAGAGTAGTCCGCGCCTGCTTGGCTGAAGACTTGGTAACGGCCAATCTGCAATTGTTCGGTAATCGTCTTCATCGAGCAATCAGGGCGGGTGGGCGAGCGATTTGCAATAGGTTGACCGCCCCGTGACAGGCGGACACGGTGGCGATGAGGGCGCGGCTCTCACCAGCGCGGGCGGCGGCCACGATATGGTCGCGGGCCTGCTGGTAGCGCGGCACCGGAATCGCCTCCACGCCGGGGGCGCAGAAGTGGCACTGGAATATCTCCACGCTGGCGATGGGCTGACCAGCGGCGGCCTGCTGTGCGGCAA
>JBBSEE010000007.1:0-16296 GCA_038239995.1 Chloroflexia bacterium
CCTGCACGAAGTAGATGCACCGCTTGGGGTCGTTGTTGTAGTAAGATACCTCGCCCAGTTGGTACAAGGCACTGGCTTGGCCGCTGACATCACCCATCTGCACGCACAGGCTGAACAGCCGCTGGAAGTAGTTCTGCCCCTTGCTCATCTGGTCTACCGCCAACGCCACCTTGCCTAGCACCCGCAAGGCTTCGGCCTCGCCCGCATTATCTTTGGCCTGCTGGTAGCTAGCCAACCCCGCGGTCGCCAGCCGCTCGGCCTCGTCTAGCCGCCCCAGCACGTGATACACGTCGGCGGTCTGCACCATGGCGCGGGCGTGGTCGCTGACCTTGCCCTTCTGCTGGGCCATCGTCATCACCTTGCCCAGTTCGGTGAGGGCTTGGTCGTACTGACCCTGCACCTCTAGTATCGCGGCATGGGCGCAGAACAGGCTGAGGTAGACATCAGGCTGGCTCTTGCTCCGCTCGATGAGGTCAATCGCCCGCTCGTATAGGGCAATCGCGGCGCGGATGTTCTGGCGGGCGCGTTCGCGGTCGGCGGCCTCTTGTAGGTAGTGAATCGCCTTGCCCACCATCGCGGTGTTGACCGTCCCCCCCGCTAGGCTGAGGACTTCGATACTGAGCAGGGCGGCCTGCTCATAGTGGTGAGCCAGCAACTCGCAGAACTCCGCGCTACGCCCCCCCGCCTTCTGCTCAATCCAAACTGCGACCCGACCATGCTCCTCGCCGCGCCGCTTCATCGGTAGGGTGTTGTAGGCGACATCGCGGGTGAGGATGCTGCGGAAGGAATACTCGCGTTCGCGGGTGAAGCGCGACCCGGCTCGCTCGTAGATGAAGTCCTTGTCCTGCAAGGCGCGGAGCGCGGCATCCACATCGCTCTGCTCGTCCAGCAGCCGCGCCACCGCCCCGCGCCAGAACACCCGCCCTACCACTGCTGCCGCTTGCAAGGCCCGCTTCTCCAGCAATCCGGCGGGGTCTTCGCTGCCGTCGGGCCGCTGGCCGAGGCGGTCAATACGCGCCCCCACCAGTGCCTGTATCGTGTCGGGGATGCGGATTTCCTCGATTTCCGCCCCGCTCGCCACCGCCTGCAACGCACCGCCATCCAGCAGCATCCGCACCGTTTCCTCAAGGAAGAAGGGGTTGCCCTCTGCCGTGTCGGTGATGGTCTTCCGCACGTTGGCGGGCAGCAGGGGCAGGCCCGCCCCCTTCAGCAACTCGTCCAGCACCACGCCGCTGACCTGCTCGTCCAGCTTGGTGAGGACGATGACGTTGTGCCGCTCTTGCACGTAGCCGTCCCAGTTGGCCCGCTTGTCCTTCAGTTGGGGGCGGGCGAGGGCGATGAGCAGGATGGGGGCATCACTGGCGGTCTCCGCAAGGTAGGTGATGAACTCAAGCAGGCCCTCATCCGCCCAGTGGGTATCCTCGAAGGCTAGCACAAGGGGCGATTGCTGGGCCATGCGACGGAAGAACTCGCGCAGGGCGGAGAAGAGGGTATCCTTGCGGTTCTGAGCCTCCACTGCATCGCCCGCCCCACCCGTATCCAGCAGCAGGAAGCTGAGGCCGTGGATCACATCCTGTATCTTGGCTTCGACCTGCTTGCGCCCCTCCGCGTTGGCGGGTATGTCGTGGGCGTACAGTTGGCGCACCCGCTGGTCAATGCGGTGGGCCAGCACATCGGGTGGGTCATCGTCGAGGATGCCGCACTCCGCCTTGATGATTTCGCCCAACGCCCAGTAGGATACCCCTTCGCCATATGGTAGGGAGCGGCCCTTGCGGAAGCAGACGTGTTGGGGCAGGCCCTCGGCGTACTTCTCAAACTCCAACAGGAAGCGGGACTTGCCCATCCCCGCCGCGCTGTAGACGACCACTAGTTCAGTACGCTGCTGCTCTAGCACCTCGGCGAACAGCCGCTTCAGGTTGGAGAATAGCTGGTCGCGGCCAATCATTGGGGCTTCGAGGCCAACATTGCTGCGCTCACGGTCGCGCTGCACCTTGAGGCGCATCACTTCCCACGCGGGGACGGGCAGTTGCTTGCCGCGCACCTTCAGCGGTTCGATTTCGCGGTACTCCACAATCTCGCGGGTGGCGCGATAGGTCTGTTCGCCCACCATTATCTTGCCCACCTCGGCGGCGTGTTGTAGGCGGCTGGCAAGATTGACCGCGTCGCCCATCACGGTGTAATGTTCCTTCTTGTTCTCGCCACCCATGATACCGGCCATCACCTCGCCGGTGTTGATGCCAATGTGCAATTCGAGGGCGAACTGGGGGCCGCGTTGGGCGACTAGGGCTTGGCTGAGGCTCTTAATCGCCCTTTGCATCTCCAACGCGCAGCGCACCGCCCGCTCTGGGTCATCCTCGTGGGCGACGGGTGCGCCGAACAGCACCATGATGTTGTCGCCCAGATACTTGTCCACGGTGCCGTCGAACCGCTTCACTTCCTCGGCCAGCTTGGTGAGGCACTCGTTGCTAATCACCTTCACCTCTTCGGGGTCGAGTTGCTCGGCCATGGCGGTGAAGCCCGCGATGTCGCCAAAGATGATGGTGACGATGCGTCGCTCGTCGAACAGGGGCTGCGACCCGATGGGCAGGACGTTGACTGAGGGCAGCTTGTTGCCGCACTCCGCGCAGAATATCGCAGTGGCCCGATTGGTATGGCCGCAGTTGGGGCATTGGCTCTCGCCGGGGGCGGGCAGGTTCGCCCCGCACTCCGCACAGAAGCGGCTGGTGGCGCGATTGCCGTGCCCACAGTTGGGGCAGGTAACATCCGGCTTATCGGTGGGCAACGCCGCCCCACAGAAGCCGCAGAACTTCATCCCCGCCGGGTTGGTCTCGCCACAATTGGCACACTTCATCGTCGTTCCTCCGCAAGTCGCTAGGTCCTGATTTCGCCTCATTATAAGCCGCGCTAGTCATCCCCGTCAAGTCAACTTGACAGCAACGCGGCGATGCGGGATAATATCAGCACAAATTAGCTAATCCAAAATCCAAAATCCAAAATCGGAGTTACGCAATTGCGGGTGGATTATGCCGGTTGATGTAGGGGCGAATCGCATCCGCCCAGCCCAACTCCAATCCAAAATCTAAAATCTAAAATCCAAAATCAGAAGGGTGAGTACGGTTTGCCCGACGACAGCCAGAGCGGGTACGGTTTCCTTGCCCAGCGGGCGTGGCAGTTCCTCTGTGAGCAGGACGGGGCGGTGGATGAGGACACCCTGATTCGCCATGTGTTCAGCGCGTTGCCGGGGCAGAGCGCGGCGCGGCTGAATGTGGAGATATGGCGCGGGGTGTTGCCCAGCGTCCTCAGCGACCGCAGCCGCTTCCAAGCGTTGGGCGGCAGGATGTGGGCGCGGGCAGGGGCGCACGAACCAACCGCCATCGCGCTGGGCGACGAGTTCACCAGCCTCGAATACATCGTGCTGGACACCGAAACCACCGGCCTGAAGGCCAGCAGCAACCACATCATTGAAGTCTCCGCCCTGCACTATCGGCCCGACTGCGACGATGATGCGCCTGCCGCGGTGTACAGCAGCTTGACCAACCCTAGCACCCGCTTGCCCGCCTTCATCGTCAGTCACACCGGCATCAGCCAGAGCATGGTCAACGATGCGCCTAGCTTCGCGCAAATTGCCTTCGACCTGCGCCAGTTCATCGGCGAACGGGTGATTATCGGCCACAACATCGGCTTCGACATCGCCTTCCTCAATGCGGAGATGCAGCGGCTGGGCCAACCCCCCTTCATCAATCCCCGCCTCGATACCCTCGCCCTTGCGGTGCGGCTGATTAAGGACTTGACCAAGCCGAACCTCAGCCGCGTGGCCGCCACCCTCGGTCTGCCGGTCGGCCTGCGCCACCGTGCCGAAGCTGATGCGCGGCTCACTCGCGCGGTGTTCTGTCGCCTACTCGCCCTTGCCCGTCAGCGTGGGGTGCAAACCCTTGCCACCCTGCAAGAGCTAGCCAAGCCGCTAGGGGCGGAATATTGGCGGCGGGGGGAACAGCGGGGCAGCCGCTTCGACCCCAAGGCGTGGCAGTGGTCCAGCGACCCACTGGTAGCCACTAGCGAGGTCACGCCCCGCGGCAACAGTTGGCTGCGTGAGATACCGGAGGGGGCGGGGGTGTACATCATGCGCGATGCCAACCACAACGCCCTGTATGTGGGCAAGGCGGGCAATCTGCGTCGGCGGGTGTCCAGCTATTATGGGCGCGACGAAGGAGTGCTGCGCGGGTTGGTGGGTTTGCGCGAGGCCACCGCCAAGCTGGAGTTGCGGTTGGTGGGCAGCGAGTTGGCCGCCACTCTGTTGGAGCTTGAGCTAATCGCCGAATTGCAGCCCGGCTACAACACCCAACGGCAAGCCGCCGCCCCGCGCCAGTACATCCGCCTGCACCAGCCCAAGCGCGGCCTGCCCACCCTTGAGCCTGCCGCCGCGCCGGGGGAGACCAGCTTCGGCCCCTACCCCAGCCGCAGCGAGGTGGACGACCTTCTGCACCTGCTCCGCGCTATCTTCCCCGCCATCGTCTCGCCCCGCGCGACGGATGAGTACCACACTCAGCTAGCCGAGGCCCTCGCCTACCTGCGCGGCGACGATGAACCCGCCCTCGTCCACCTCCGTGCCCGCCTGCACCATGCTACTGCCGCACACGACTACGCCGCGGAGACGGAGGCCCGCCAGCTAATCGCCGCTCTGTTGCGCCGCCGCGAACGCCCCGCCCCCGCCAGCGCGGTCAACGACGCGATTATCGTGCTGCCCGCCATGGACGATGACACCCGCGAGGTGCTGCTGGTACGCGAGGGGTGGCTGGGCTGGCGTGGCCCTATCCCCGCCGATGCGGTCGAGGATGTGCTGACCGCCCGCCTTGCCGAACTGTGGGCGCAGGCCGCCCCCGCCCCGCTGGCCCAACCCGCCCTGCTCCCCGACGTACCCCCGCCCCTGCCTCGCCCCGACCCCGCCAGCAGCCTCGTGCTGCGCTGGTTGTTCGCCCATCCCGACCACCCCGCGGTCATCGCCATCCCCACCGAGCGCGAGGCGGCCCAAGATGCGCTGCGCCGCGCCGCCCGCCTCATCCTTGCCCCGCCACTGCGGGAGAATTTAGGGATTTTGGATTTTAGATTTTGGATTGGGGATATTATTGGTGTAGGGCGAATCGCATACGCCCAGCCCCTCCCGGCGGGAGGGGAGTCATCTTTGCGTCTGCGCTTGCCAACTGCGCCCGCTTGTGGTATATTAGCAGGCAAATGCCGCGTTGCTGCTGTTGCGTAGTTGCCTTCGTTATTGCCCCGCCGCGTCCCCCTCATCAACCGCGGTTTATGGCTTCATCTTGGAGTAATCTTGATGCGTTGCAGTTCCTGTCGCTCCGGCAACCTCGATAGTGCTACCATCTGCGCCAATTGCGGCACATCCCTGCCTGCGCCCGGCTTCAGCCGCGCGATTAGTCGCGTAGAGGAGCTAATCCGCAGTGGGCGGTTCGATGAGGCCGCCCGCCAACTGGTGATTGCCGAGGCGGAGATGGCGACCGGGCGGCCTAACGAAGAGCAGCGGCGCATCTGCGAGGCCCGCGTGACCGGCTGCCGCGCCCGCATCTACTACTTCCGCGGCGAATATCGGCTCTCCCGCGAACTCTGCCAGCGGGCGATGACCCTGCTCGATGATGGGGCGGATGTGGCGTGGGTAAAAGCGGGGATGTTGATGCTGCTGAGTAGCATCGCCGGTTACGCGGGCGACAACTCCACCGCCCTCGACTTCAGCGAACAATCGTTGGCTCTTGCCCAGCAAAGCAGCGACCGCTACCTTATCAGCGGGGCGTTGAACTTGCGGGCCAACATCGCCGCCGCGCTGGGCGAGAACGAGGCCGCGTTGGATTACTATCAGCAAGCCTTGCCCCACGCAGAGCAGGCGGGCAGCAGCGCGATGTTGAGCATGATTTGCAGCAATATCGCCTCCCTCTACGAGCAGGAAGGGGATATGAAGCAGGCCCTCACCTTTGGGCAGCGGGCCTTGCGGGTGGCGGAGGGGGCGGGTGACAAGCTCCGCATCATGGTAGCAGAGCAAACGCTGGGCGCGGCAGCCGCCCGCCTCGGCGAGTTCGGTCAAGCGGAGCAGAACCTGCAACGCGCCCTGCAACTCTCTGCCGACCTGAACAATCGCACCACGGCGGCAGAGGTGTACATGAAGCTGGCGGAAATCGCGTGGCTGCAAGGCGATTACCCCACCGCCGACGACTATGCCCGCAAGTTCATCGCCAATGCCAGCGAGGAATACAGCAACTTCGCGCTGGCCCACGCCATCCAGATACACGCCGCGTTGGGGATGCAGAACATCGAGCAGGCGCAACGGGCCTATAACCAGCTTATCACCGAGAAGCATCATGGCGAGGAGACCGAATACAGCGACATCCAGTTCTTCACCCTGACCGCCCCGGCTGCTTTGCGCCTAGCGCAGGGCGATTGGCTGTCCGCGCAGGCCGCCTTCAAGCAAGCCCTTGCCAGCACCGACAATCCTGCCACCGCCCCCTACACCAAGGCCCAAGTGCGCCTCATGTACGCCGAGGCGATGCTCACCAACCAGCCGGACAGTGCCGCGTTCGCCGCCGCCTTGCTCGATGAAGCGCAGGCCATCTTCAAGCGCATGGGCGCGGCCCGCGAGTTGAACAAGGTCAACACTGTGCTGGCCTTCGCCCGCGCCATGGGCAAAAGTTGAGGGCGCACATCCATGCGCCCATAAGTGTCAAGCTATCCGCCGCCTAGCGGCTTTTTTGTGGCTCTAACTTCGCTTCAACTAGCACCGCATAGACCACCGCCCGCACATCGGGGGTGCCGTCCCAGTTACCGAGGCCCGGCTTGGTGGGGATGTTGATAGTAAAGTCCTTGCTACTGCCCAGCGGTATCGGCCCCACATTGTCCACCCAGTTGCCCCCCACGCGACCATCCTTGTTGTAGAACAGGAACTTGACCGTCGCACTAGTCACTGCTCCGACCGGCACTTGGGTGGCATCCTTAGCGTTGCCCACTGGGGTGGGCAGCAGGCTGGGGTCATCCTTCACCGTCAGAGTCAGGCTTGCGCCGGTGTAATAGTTGGTCACTTCGATTTCCATCGGCTCAGGGGTGGGCGGCTTGGTGGCGGGAGTAGGCTGATTGGCAACGGTAGGGGGCGGGGTCGGGGTCGCCATCAGCTTCACCTTTTCGCTGATAACCGTGGGCACTGCCTTGATGTTGGCGACCACGATGCGCTCACCGCCGGTACCAACCGCCGGGGTGGCGGTAACAGCGGGGAACTGCGCCTGTAGCCCATTCTCCTTGTTGTTGTTGTAGACGAACAGGAAGGTGAACAGGAATATCACCACGAAGAAGGCCACGAACAGGGCAATCATAATCCACGCGCCCATGCTGACGCGGCGCGATGGCTGACCCGCCCGCGCCACATCTTCGGGGTCGCTGGGGGTAAGATTGGGATTGCTGGTATCCATGTTGTCGGTCATCATTGGGCTGCCGCTCTCCTTCATCACAAGATTAGGAACTTGCCCCCCTCATGGTGCAGCTAGGGTGGGGGTAGGCGCGAGGTTGGCGGGGGACATATTGTCGGTCTGCACGCTGCTGATGAGGTACTCGACGTGGTCATAGTCGCGGGGTGGCTTGATGCTAGTTTCGCCCCGCCCAATTGCCCCCGCGGCAATATTCTGGATTGCGATGATGCCGGTGCCCACCTGCGCCCCGCTCTTGTCCAGCAAGCGCACCAGCACGTTGGCGGTCAGCACCTTGCTATCGCCATGATTCTGGAGCGTGACATCAATCACCACTGTGCCGTCGCCGGTCTTGTTCTCATCGTGGCCGACAATCGCAAGGCGGTCGGCATAATAGACGGGCAGCGGGGTGGGCGCGGCGGTGGCGTTCTGCTGGGCGGTGTTACGGTTGTTCTGGGCGACCGCGAACAATATCGCGGCAATCGCAATCGGGATGCCGATGAGCAGCAGGAGGGTAAGATAATCGCCCACGCTGCGCCCCGGCTTGGTCGGTCTAGTGGGGGTCTCCCCGCTGCGGGTGAAGTCCACATCGGGAAAGGCTTCCTCCGGCTGCTCCTCGTAGCGGTAGACGCTCAGTTTATACTCAAGCTCAGGGTCGTCCTCGGCCACATCGGGGGCGACTTCGCGGGCGGCATCCGCATCGCTGATGATGCGCTCGACCGGAGCCTCGTCATGCTCCCCCCCACTGCTGCCGTTCGCCGAGTAAGTATCACCCGCCGCCCGCACCTGCCGCCCATCTTCGCCCATAGTTTCGCCCCTATTCTGTAGGCCGTTGCCCCGCCGAATTATAGCACAGGCTGGTTTGCGATGTAAAGCCTGCCTGAGATTAAAGCACTATCTTTGCATTTATGAGGAAGGACAACCAGCCAACGGATTGAAAAAACGGATAAACGGATTAGAGCAGCGAGGCGGCGGCGGCTAGCGTGCGTGCATCCAGCCAACGGATTGAAAAAACGGATAAACGGATTAGGGCGGGGGCAAGCACAGCCCAATGACGTAGGGGCGAATCGCATACGCCCAGTTCCCCCCATCAACGTGCATCGAAACTATGTGGACAGCGATGATTGCTTACGAGGAGCATACTCAGTAGTCAGCAGGGTGGATGCTCATCGCCCCTACGTCATGATGATTAGTCACGATGAACGTTGATACGCTTGACTTGGGCGTATGCGATTCGCCCCTACGTCATGTTCGCTTACTCTTCACCCCTCAATCTGTAAAGATAGTGCTTTAATCTTTAATCTTTAATCTCGTTAGGCCATCACTGGCACCAGTTCGCGGGGGCGTTGGTCAACGTGCAGGGCCGCGCCCGCCGCCGCCTTGATGAAGTCGCGGAAGAGGGGGTGGGGGCGATTGGGGCGGCTCTTGAACTCCGGGTGGAACTGGCTGGCGACGAACCAGGGGTGGTCGCGTAGCTCGATAATCTCCACCAGCCGCCCGTCGGGCGACACCCCGCTGACAATCAAGCCCGCCTCCTGTAGCCGTTCGCGGTAGTGATTGTTGAACTCGAAGCGGTGACGATGCCGCTCGAATACAGTGGTCTCACCATAAGCCTGCGCCGCCTTAGTGCCGGGTATCAGCTTGCAAGGGTAGAGGCCGAGGCGCATGGTGCCACCGAGGTCGGCGATGTCGCGTTGGTCGGGCATTACGTCAATCACCGGGTGGGCGGTGCGGTTGTCAATCTCCGTGCTGTTCGCCCCGCTCAGGCCGCATACGTGGCGGGCGAACTCAATGACCGCCATTTGCAAGCCGTAGCAGAGGCCGAGGTAGGGGATGTCGTTCTCGCGGGCGTAGCGGGCCGCTTCGATTTTGCCCTGCACCCCGCGGTCGCCGAACCCGCCCGGCACCACGATGCCCTGCACCCCGGCCAGCAGCTTGTTCACCCCTTCGCGCTCGATGTCTTCAGTGTTCACCCAACGGATGTCAATGTCCACATCGTTGTATAGCCCGGCGTGACGCAGCGACTCGGCGACGCTGAGGTAGGCATCGTGCAACTCGGTGTACTTACCGGCAATCGCAATCTCGATGTGTCGCTTGGGGGTGCGGATGCGCTGCACCAACGCCCGCCACTCGGCAAGGTCAGGTTGGTTGGCCTGCAACTGCAACGCCTTCACGATGTAGCTGCCCAGCCCCTCATCCTCCAGCACCAGCGGCACCTCGTAGATGCTGCTCATGGTCAGCAGGCCAATCACCGCTTGCGGCTCCACATCGCAGAACAAGGCAATCTTGTCCTTAATCTCCGGCACGATGGCGGTGTCGCTGCGGCAGATAATCACGTCGGGGGTGATGCCAATGCTGCGTAGCTCCTTGACCGAGTGCTGGGTCGGCTTGGTCTTCACCTCCCCGCTGCCACCGATGTAGGGGAGCAGGGTGACGAGGACGTACAGCACGTTCTCCTTGCCCGCGTCCATCCGCATCTGGCGGATTGCCTCTAGGAAGGGCAGGCTCTCGATGTCGCCCACCGTGCCACCTACCTCGACGATGACCACATCGGGGCTGCTCTGGCGGGTGACGAGGGCGATGCGGCTCTTAATCTCGTTGGTGATGTGGGGGATAACCTGTATGGTGCCACCGAGGAAGTCGCCACGCCGCTCCCGCGCAATCACCGAGGAGTAAATCTGGCCGGTGGTCACATTGCTGGCGCGGCTGAGGTTCTCGTCAATGAACCGTTCGTAGTGGCCGAGGTCGAGGTCGGTCTCCGCGCCGTCGTCGGTAACGAACACCTCACCATGCTGGTAGGGCGACATGGTGCCGGGGTCTACGTTGATGTAGGGGTCGAGCTTGATGATCCGCACCGCCAAGCCCCGCGCCTTCAGCAGCCGCCCGATGCTGGCGACGGTTATCCCCTTGCCCACCGATGATACCACCCCGCCGGTTACGAATATGTATTTGGTCATAACAGCCTCCCCTTGTGCGATATTCCCCTCCCATCGGGAGGGGCTGGGGTGGGTGCGGGTCTGCGCTGCACTTGCCCCCTCCCAACCTCCCCCGGTGGGGGAGGAGTTGTGGTAATAATGTCGGAGCGGGTAGCTGCCCCTCGGCTGCTACCCGCTCTCTCGTTCATCTGGCTTCCAGCACCACCACTTGGGTATTTTCTGGAAGGTCGGCCTTCTTGATATTTAGTTTTTCTTGGGGGAGGGGGTCTTTTAGGCCCATCTCCTTGCTGAAGCGGTCGAGGTCGTCTACCTCTAGTTGTTCGGGGCTGGGGCGGGCCTCATCGGTACGATAGCGCATCGGGATGACGATGCGTGGCTCAAGCTGGCTGATTATCTGAGTCGCTAGGCTGGCATCCATCCCACCATGACCGCCAATGGGGACGAGCAGGATGTCTACATCGCCAATCGCCTCGCTCTGGGCGGCGGTCAGTTCATGACCCAAATCGCCGAGGTGGCAGATGTTCATATCGTCCACGTTGATGACGTAAATGGTGTTCTTGCCCCGCTTCTTGCCCTGCTGATTGTCGCGGTAACTGCCGATGGCAATGAAGAATGCGCCGTTCACCTCATACTCGCCGGGCCGCTCCATTACGTAGGGGTTGCTGTCGCCCTTCACCGCCGCGACGTTGTTCAGGTGGTTATCTTCGGTGTTGCTGACCGTGATTACGTCCGCCTTCAGGGTGCGCGGTAGCTCGTAGCCCAGCGACTTATCGAAGGGGTCGGTAATGATGGTAGCATCCTTGCCGCGAATACGGAAGCATTGGTGGCCCAGCCAAACAATCTCTGCCATGGGTTGGTCTTCTCCTTAGCAATACGTAAGCCAGCCCCATTTATCTGGCCGCAAGTTTTGTCTGCGTTATTAGTGGGCTGGCTGGAAATTACCCCAGTATTTTACCAAAAATGGGGGCGGCGGGCAAGTGCTTTATCCACCAATTGGCGGCCCAGCCGATTTGACGGATATGGTATAATAAGTAGGTTGCTGCAAATCATCGGCAGTAACGTAGTGTTCAACCCAAAGTTGACATAATTAGACGGGAGCAAGGGTTATGGACCCCATCGAAGCGAAGGAAGTGGCGCTCAATCATGACCGGACTTACTTTGCCACCAATCAGTTTGCCATCCGCTATCTCCGTCCCTACATCGAGGGTGAGTTCTGGCCCGCGATTGACTTTGCGGACGGCACTTGCGTGTTGGTGGTCAAGGGCGAACGCGGCAGCCGCATCCGCACCCCGCAGGAGCCACGCCAGCCGGGCGAACCCCGCCGCAGCCGGATGGGGGCGTTGGACAAGGAGTTACCACCATTGGGTGAACTCCACCCGATTGCCGAAGGGGTCGCGCACCTCGCAGCGGTCGCGCTCCGGTACGGCGATCATCTCATCGGTTAGCATCCCCGCCTCGCGCAACCGCTGGCGCAACGCGGCAAGGTCGTCCACCTCATAGGCGATGTGCGCTTTGGTGGCGGCGCGGTCTACCCCATCCTCGGTGCCAACATGAACCTGTCGGTCGCCTACCTGTAGCCAGAACCCACCCCGCCCGCGCAATGCGGCGGGTTTCTCTATCTCCACCAAACCCAGCAGTTCGCAGTAGAACCGTCGCCCTTCATCCTCTGCCCCCAGCGGGATAGTGATTTGCACGTGGTTCAGCCCGATAATCATTCCGCTTGCTCCTCATCCTCATCCCCGCTCGTTTCGCCGCTAACCTCCGCCCAAAGCTGGTTGCTGACGTAGCTGACCGTAGCGTAGCTGAAGCCGCGCCGCATCAGGAATCCGCCCAGCCGCCGCTTGAAGGTGAGACGGTCGAGGTTCTGGTAGCTGCGTAGCTTCTTCCGCGCCGCCGCCAACGCCTTGCTGCGGTCGCCCGCCGCCTCACCTCGCCCGAAGTCCTCAGCGTAGCCCTCGTTATCCTCGCTGGCATCCTCTACCTCGTCTGGCACATCGGCGGACAGGGCCAAATCCTCGTTGCTGCGGACGGGGCGGCGGGTGACAGAGTTGCGGGCGGCATCCAGTTCGCGCTGGTCGGCCCGCTCCTGCTCGGCGGCGGCTTCGCGCTCGTCTAGGGCCTGCTGGATGATGTGGTCGGCCACCCGCTTGCCGCGCAGTTCGGTACGCAGCATCCGTTCGCCCATCGGCTTGAATTGCTCGCGGTTGTTAATCCAGAAGCGGGCGAAGGCAAGGTCGTCCACGTAGCTCCGCTCCCGCAACTTGGCGATGACCCGCTCAATCAGTTCGGGGTCGGTCTCTTGCACATCCTCCGGCTCGTCGTCCTCGGCTTCGCTGGGGGCGGCTAGCTCGTCCTCATCCTCAGCGCGGGTGGGTGAGGGCTTGCGCTTGTTGCCGAAGCCGCCCCGCTTGAAGCTGCTCTTGCGCTGGGGCTTGGGCCGCGCCGCCTTGCGCTGCACCTCACGTAGCTTGCTGATGACCTCGAACTCGCTGAGGGGGCGGTTGGCAAGATAGTTGAGGGCGCGGTCGTACAGCCGCTGGAAGCGTTCCTGCTCGACTAGCTCTTCTATCTTGCGCGACGGTAGCTCCATGCCCACTTTCAGCCGTGCCTCGGCGAGGACATCGAAGCTGAGGGTGAAGGCGTACTGGCCGTCCACATACACGTGCATTCGTTCGCGGCTACGCTTGCTGGGCTGGAGCGCGGTGATACGATTGCCAGATGCGGCGGGTGCTTCCACCCCCACGCTGGCAAGGATATTCTTGGGGTCAATGATGGGCATAAGGGCCTCGTGATTTTAGATTTTGGATTTTAGATTTTGGATTGGCATCTGCGATTAGCAGGGCGAGTACAACCCGCCCCTACGCTCTTCGTAATCCAAAATCCCAAATCTAAAATCCAAAATAGAAAGGGGGGTGGCCGCGCCGTTGCTGGCCCAGCCACCCCGATTGTACATTAGGGAGGGAGGTGTATCGTATTAGGCGAGGGTAGCTCGCCCTTACTCCTCATCTTCCTCGAACTCGTCTTCCTTGGCGGCAGCGTGCTTGCCGTTCTTACTGGGCGACGCGCCGCCCTTGCCCACCTCTAGCAGGTTGGCATTGCTGGTGCGAATCGCCGCCTCGATTTCGTCGGCCATGTCGGGGTTCTGGCGTAGGTACTCCTTAGCGTTCTCGCGGCCCTGCCCAATCTTCTGGTCGCCGTAGTAGTAGAATGCGCCGCTCTTGCGGATGAGGCCCAAATCGGCTCCGATGTCCACGATTTCACCCTCGTGGCTGATACCCTCGTTGAACATCAGGTCGAACTCGGCGACACGGAAGGGGGGCGCAACCTTGTTCTTGACCACGCGGACGCGCACATGGTTGCCGCTCACTTCTTGCCCCTGCTTGATGCTCTCCACGCGGCGGATTTCCAGCCGCACGCTGGCATAGAACTTCAACGCCTGCCCGCCGGTGGTGGTCTCCGGGTTGCCGAACATCACCCCAATCTTCATCCGAATCTGGTTGGTGAAGATGAGGATAGTCTTGCTCTTGCTCACCGCCGCCGCCAGCTTACGCAGGGCTTGGGACATGAGCCGAGCTTGCAGACCCATGTGCGAGTCGCCCATCTCGCCTTCGATTTCGGCGCGGGGGGTAAGCGCGGCCACGCTGTCCACCACGACCACATCAATGGCCCCGCTGCGGACTAGGGTTTCGGCAATCTCTAGGGCCTGCTCACCATTGTCCGGCTGGCTAATTAGCAGGGTGTCGAGGTTCACGCCGCACTTCTCCGCGTACACGGGGTCGAGCGCGTGTTCCGCATCCACGAAGGCGGCCACCCCACCCATCCGTTGCGCCTCGGCGATGATGTGCTGGCAGAGAGTGGTCTTACCGGACGACTCTGGGCCATAAATCTCAATCACGCGACCCCGCGGCACGCCGCCTACACCCAACGCAAGGTCGAGGGCAAGGCTGCCGGTGGGGATTGCTTCGACGTGCATCCGGTTGGCGGCATCGTTCATCATCATGATGCTGCCCTTGCCGAACTGCCGCTCTATTTGGGCGATGGCGGTCTCAATCGCCTTATCACGGTCTGCCATGTTCTTACCAGTCCTCCTATGCTCTTATCTGAGGGGTTTATCGTAGCGCGAAGGCTTCAGTGGTTGTCCTGTTCACCTGCTCTGCCGTCGCACAAATGTTCTATACACGCCCTAATAATACTATATTTTGCCCCGTTTGTCAATACCTGTGTGCCTAATTTGACCTTGCGGTTCAGATTTTATCTATCAAGCTGGGTCGGCTCGCCCTCTTCAGTTGCACCCGCGGGGGCTTGCGAGGGAGGCGGTTCGCTGGGTGTCTCGCCCCGCGCCTGCTGCCGCGCCTTCTCCTCCGCCTCGATGCGCTTGTGCATATCCGAATTGGGGTCGTAGTAGCTGATTTGGGGGGTGGCTTGGGGGCTGTCGAACACGATGGTGGTAATAGATGCTTTGGCGGGATATTCGGGGCCGCGAATGTTGGCGCGAGTAAGCTCCACCCCGCGCAGCCCCGTCTTTAGTATCATCACTGGGTCGGCGTGGCTGAGGCAAGCGATGCGCTGGCCGGGGTGTTCGCTGAGGATGCACTGCACCATTTGGGCCATCCGCTCGTACACGTCGGCGATACTCTCATCCGAAGGGTCTTTCTTTGGCTCGTAGAAGTTGAACTTACCGGCCATCAGGTCGCGGTTGGGATGGCCCTGCCACGAGGTTCGCACCTCGTCGAGCAATTCGCTGATTACCACCGGGGTAGGGGGGTGCTGTGCCCACGCAATGATGTCGGCGGTCTGTCGCGCCCGCAGCATCGGGCTGGTATAGATGCGGTCGAGGGTGGTCAGCCCAGCAAGATATCGCGCAGTGGTCTCCGCCTCGCGGAAGCCAGTCTGGCTGAGGCCGAAGCGGGGGAGGCGGCCATAGACCACATTCTGCGGATTATGAACGTCCGCATGGCGAATCAGGTATATTACGGTAGGGATGTGGTCGCTCATTTTATTTCACAAACAGCAGGCTGATGAAACCGGCGACGAGGGCGCAGACGAAGATGAAGGAGTTGCGTAGCTTCTCGGCAACGTTGTCGGAGAACTCGAAGCCGGTGCCGCGCACCATGTTCAGGCCGAGGCCGGTGAAGCCTGCCGCCCCGATGTCCAGTGCCCAGCCCACCAGCCCGCCCAGCACGCAGCAGCCGACCCGCGCCAGCCCACGCAGCCACCAGTCACCGCTGAAGCTGCCCCACTCCAGCCAGAGGGTGAAGGTTGCGCCCAGCACGAGGCCAGTGCTGAGGATGCGGATAACTGGCATCTTGCGGATTTCTTGCAATATCTCTTCCATAGCCCAATTATAGCATAGCGAGCCGATGTTTGACAAAAGTGGCCGCTTTCGCCTACAATAGCAGGGTAGAAAGTGAGGAGGAATGGGCCGACCATGAACATCGCAATCAGCAATCCGGGGGCGTTGGCCCTGTTGCTGCTGCTCCCCATCTTTTGGCTGATTGCCCGCGTCGGGCTGGCGTATATGCGCCCAGTGCGTCGTGCCCTTGCGCTTGCTCTGCGCCTCATCTTCGTCGCCCTGCTTATCCTCTGCTTCTCCGGTATCCAGACGGTCAGTGCGGTGAACAACCTCGCGGTCGTCTTCCTCGTAGACCGCTCCGAGAGCATTGACACGGCCACCCAAGCCCACGAACTCGACTTTGTGCGTAGTACCATCACCAAGCTGGGGGGGGATGACCGCGCCGCGGTGGTCTTCTTCGCCGCCGATGCGTTGGTGGAGCAGCCGCTATCTTCCCCCGCGTCTTTCGGCCCCCAGCCCCTCGCCCAGCCCAGCAGCAAGCCGCTCAACTATTACACCGACATCGAGAGCGCGGTGCGGTTGGGTATTGCCCTGTTCCCCGCTGAGGCGCAGAAGC
>JBBSEE010000008.1:0-15642 GCA_038239995.1 Chloroflexia bacterium
GCCGGTGAAGAAGCTGAAGGGGGCGAGGTTTAGCTGCCCGCTGGGGCTGAGGGTGGAGACGAAGGCGATGGCGCGGGGGACGATGATACCTATCATCAGCTTATAAGCATCGCGGGCGGGGAGGTCGCGGGGGTCGAGGTCAATCATCGGCTCTGCTCCTCGGCATCGGCTTGGGCGACTTGTTCGCGTTGGGCTTGCAGTTGGTCGAGGCGAGCCTGCTCGTGGTTGACGTAGCGACCGGCGAGGGAGAAGCCGAGGAACACGGTGAGCATCGCCACCCCCCAACCCAATAGGCAGCCGAGGGTCAGATTGTTGAACAACGCGCCTAGTATCCCGAAGATGATGAAGGCGAGGGCGGCGAAACCGAAAGAGGAGAAGGTCAAGTTGGCGCAACCGCCCGCTTGCTGCTGCTCGGCGCGGGCGATTTGTTCGTTCTGCTCCTGCAACTGGTCACGGTGGGGGGTGAGGGTCAGCGTCCCGCCCCGTTTGGTCAGGGTGTACTCGCTACCGCAGCGGGAGCAGGCGATGAACCTCGCATTGGTCGGCACTTCGAGGCGGCGTTCGCAGGTGGGGCAGCGCATTCGCACTATATCGGTGTTATCCATGCTCATGGGGCTATGGTCTCCCTATCGTGGTATGGGTAAATTATACCACATTGCCAGCATCCAACTGCCTAATGCCCCTCCCCATGTTCGCCACCACCGCCGCCATGCCCGCTTGCTTCGGTCTTCTTTGGCGTAGAGTTACTTCGCATCGCATTGAAGCGCAACAGCAGCCACAACGCAGCGAGGATGAGGATGGGAGTGATGCAGAGGACTAGGTTGAAGTCGAACTCGATGAAGCCGGGTACGACGATGTGGAACATAGGGTACCTCCCTTTGCCGTATCCTAGCTAACATGACAACTCATCGCCGCTCGGTTCGTTCAAGGGCGGCGATGGACAAGCGGGTGAGCATCGTCTCGACGTGGGCAAGCTGATGGGGCAACTCCAAGTCACGGAACAAGCTGGCGGCCTGCACCAGCGCGGCCCGCGCCTGCTCGACCAGCGCGAGGTCGGCAACGGCGCGGCGGGTCAGCATCTCGGCATACTCCCGCCAGGTAATGGCAATGTCGTAGCGGCTATACGTCGGGCTAGCCAGCACCAATTGAAAATAGCCTTCCGCCTCATCCCACTCGCCCAAAGCCGAATAGAGCAACGCTTGGGCGCGGTTGAGGGTGTCCATATCTTCCGTACTCGGCTCATAACCGGCCAGTTCCTTGAGGATACGGAGGTGGCGACGGGCTTTGGTCCAATCCTGCTGGGTGATATAGTAGAGGGCTAGTTCTAGGGCGGTGTCACTCTTCAGCAGGCGGCTGGCATCGTTGTAGGCCTGCATCGCATAGTTGAACCACGCTTGATGGTCGCCCTTATGCCGCATCAACTGAGCCATATAGAGGGCCACCGTCTGCTCGGACAGCTTGCCACCGCTGCCGCTGACCAATTGAGCGGCTTCGCGGAGATAGCGTTCGGCGCGGTCGAGTTCACCATACTTGATGAATACCGCCGCCGCTTCGCAGGTGACGAGGCAACGCGCGTCCACGTTGTCAATCCGTTCGCGCAGGGCCAAAGCGTGGTTGGCATACTCCAAGGCGCGGCTGAATGGCCCATAATGCGAGTGTAGCGACGCAAGGGTGCGATAAGTCTGGGCCAAGTGGGTGGCATTGGCCGCCAGCTTCGCCATCTCCAAAGCCTGCATATAATAGGCCACCGCCTCATCCACGCGGCCCCGTATCACACTGATATTGCCGAGGTTGTTGGTCGCCTTCGAGGCCACCCCGTAGGAGCCAGCTTGCAAGCCGACCACGCTGCTGTGCTGATAATACTCAATCGCCGCATCCATCTCCCCCTGATGATAGCAGACGTTGCCCAGCTTGTTCAGGGTATCGGCCAATAGTAGCTGACCATGCTGGCGGCCTTCGAGGGCGGCGCGGGCAAGGTTTAGCTCCTCCTTGGCCGGGGCCATCTCGCCGCGACTGTAGAAGATGCTCCCTTGCAGCCAGAAGGCGCGGGCGGTGAGTAGGTACTTGTCGCGTTGTTCGGGGGAGAGCAGGGCCATCTCGGTATCGGCGTGGGCAAGGTGTTCGCGAGCTTCGTCGTAATGACCTTGGTCGAGGCTAGCATCAGTGTTGTCGAGGTAGAGATTGGCCCGCGCCGGGCGCAGCGATGCGCCGCACTGCCGACAGAGCGGGGCGCGGGTGGGGTTATCGGCGCGGCACTCTAGGCAGTTCACCTTGCCTCCATATTGCTGGTGCGCTTCGCATGGGCAACCTTGAGCATCGCTTCCACGCTGGCGAGGCGACGGGGCAATTCTAGTTCACGGTAGAGGGCCGCCGCTTGGCTGAGAGCTTCGTGGGCGCGGGGATAGGCGGCGGGGTCAGCGGCAAGCTCGGCGTAACGCAGCAGCATCGCGCCATAATCGTCCCACGTGCAAGCGAGGTCGTATTTGCTGAAGGTGTCGCCCGCGAGGGCGAGTTGGAAGTATCGCTCCGCCGCTTCCCACTCGCGTAGCGCGGTATGTAGCAAGGCGCGGGTGCGATGATTAGTGGTCTCGTCTTCACTGTTGAGAACATCTTCGGTCACACTGCTGTTCATCCAGCTGAGGTGGCGGCGAATCGCGGTCGGGTCGCCCTGCCCGATGTAGCAGACCGCGAGGCGGAGGTTGTGTTCGCTATTGAACACGGGATTGGCCGCGGAGTCGGTCAGCGACTTCAGCACGTAGCTGAACCATGTGCTAAAGTCGCCCTGCTGGTACATTAGCTCGGTCAAGCTCATCGCCACCGCTTCTTGGGCGATTTTGTTGCCGCTGTGCTGGGCCAGTTCGTAGGCTTCTTGCAGGTAGGGGGCGGCACGGCGGGGGTCGCCCTGCTTGGCGAACAAGGTAGCGGTTTCGCAGATGACGAGGCAGCGGGTATCCTGATTGGCAATCTTGTGACGGAGGCCGAGAGCGAGGGTGGCATAATCGAGGGCGAGGCTGAAGGGGCCGCGCTGCGAATACAGCCACGCAATCGCGGCGTAGGTCTGGGCGGTGCTGCTAGGGTCATCTTCGAGTTCGAGTTGCTCTAGGGCGCGGCGGTAGTAGCTAATCGCCTCCTCTATTTGGCCGCTCTCCGCGAGAGTGAGGGCGATGTTGTTGAAGGCGCGACTGGCGGCGGCGGGGGCGTGGGCGGCAATCGCCACCTCCGCACTGCGCTGGTAATGGGCCATCGCCTCATCAATGTCACCCTGATAATAGCTGAGGTTGCCCAGCTTGTTCATCACTACTGATAGCAAGGGGGGGGGAGCGGGCCGCGCTTCGAGGTTCTGGCGGGCGAGTAGCAATTCCTCCCGCGCTTCCTCCATCTTGCCCCGACTGTAGTAGATGCCCCCTTGCAGCCAGAACGCCCGTGCGGTGAGCAGATAGCGGTCACGCTGTTCGCTGCTCAGGCCCAGCATCTCCACATCGGCTTTGACGATGCTCTTGCTGGCAAGCTCATATTCGCCCTTGTTGATGTGCTGCTCGGCGTGGTCGAGATAGCTGCTGGCCCGCGCCGGGCGTAGCGACGCGCCGCACGCGGTGCAGACCGTCGCACTCTCTAGGTTGTCGGCATTACAATCCAAGCACCGCATCGCCAGTCACCCCTTCGGCCCGCCGCCGCTTTTTAGGTCGAACGCGCACCTCAGCCCTTACAGGCTGCATGATGTTACTATAATATACCATCAGTTGCCAAAGTTCAAGCCCCTAGCCCCATATTGGCTCAACTACTTGTCCACCCTGCTAATATGCTGGTATAATGGTACACCTACGGGGTGAAACAAGGGTAAAGAGTGCAGTCTATCTATCCCTGCTGACCAAACTAATTTTCCTAACCGAAAGGGAAAACTTTATGGGCAATTTTGACGATAACGTGCGAACCCGCCGCGAAGTAGAGGACGACATTGCCGACCAGCGGGCCACGCGAGGGGCAGAGCGGCTGAAGCAGGTGGCGGTCTACTACTATCCGCACCAACTGATACCGCTGGATGAGCAACTCGCCAAAATCAACAGCAAGACACGAGCATATGATGGTTTGAAGATTAACCGTAGCACCTACCTACGGCTATGCGGCGAGGTGATGCTGGAACTGATGAACGACCCCGATTTCGCCAAGCCGCTGCTGGAGCGACTGTACGAGGAGAAGGAGCTAGCCCAGCGGCTGCGCGACAAGCTACGCGACCTGCTAGAGCTACAGAAGGCTTACAAGCAGGGCCTGCTCGTGCCTAAGCTGGGCGAACTGTAGGGGCTATGGGCCAGTGATTAGTGATAAGTTAACACCTGAACTAATAAGCTAGCTTACTGTTATGCTAACACACTAACACATTACTCCCGGCACTGATGGAGGTTAAGGGTGGATATTATTAACGCGGATGGCAAGCTGATACTGGTTAAGCGGAGGGGGCTTACCCTCTTGTACACGCTGCTGTTCGTACTGGGGATTTGCTTTATCACGCCGCAGATTTGGAACTTGATAATGAGCAAATATGCGCTCGGCTCCTGTGTGGGCGTGGTCATGCTTGTGATACCAATAATGATGGGCGCGGTGGTGGTCGGCGCGGTGGTCAACGGTATCACTCCAGCCCGCTTCGTATTCGACAAGCAGAGCGATACCATCACCCTAAATGGCGTGATGGTAGGATATGTGAGCGATCTGTTGTTTCTGGAGGTGAAGAATATACGCGGCAAATTCGGGCAAGTGGACTTTGAGAACCTAACGCTCGTCATCAAGGATAAGGAGCAAGGGCGCAAGAGCGTATGGCTGGGGCCAAATATGTCGCTGCCCAATACTATCGCGGTGGCAGATGCAATAATGCAATACACCGGCGTACAGCAGGCTTATTCGGGCTAGCAAGAGCTTGCATCGCGGTAAACGTACCGTTATAATTACCCCCAGCAGCTATAATGCTGTACATCGTCAACCTCGGCGGCGGGGACGATACTATCACAACTTAGAGAGGTAAGTCATGGCAAAAGTTAACTTTGTAGAGGCCAACGGGCAACTAACCATGGTCAAGGACAAAGCGGATAGCCTGCGGCGGTGGGGGCTAATCGCTGGCGTAGGGCTGCTCCTCGCCGTCGCGGGGCTGTTCGCGCTGTGGTTCACCGGCGTATACGGTGGGGTGATACTGTTGGCGGGTCTTGTCGCCCTGCTGCTGGCTGGTCCCCAAGCGTGGCAAGTCATCACCAAAGGGGCATGGGTGACGTTCGACCGTCCCGCTGACAGTGTGAGCGAGAACGGCAAGCCGCTGGGTAAGGTGAGCGAACTGAAGGGTATTGAGGTGGAGAGCTACACCCGCCTGAGCAAGGAGGGCAAGCCCTATTTCACCCGCTATTACACCAACCTGCTGATGGCGGATGGCAAGCAGAAGGAGATAGACTACTCCACTGAGGTAGCGAACGCGGAGGCGATTGGCAGCCGGGTGGCCGCCTACCTCGGCATCGAGTTGCAGCACAAGAACACGGTGCGGCAGGAGGGGGTCAACGCCTGATGCTTGAGGTTTGAGGTTTGGGGTTTGAGGTTTGAGTGATGAGGCGCACTTAGGTGCGCCCCTTTTTGGGTGTTATCTAATTTGGTTGATGGGGGTTCATCTGCTTGTCCCGGCCTAATTATCAGCCTCAAACGTACCGGCGATGCTGAGGACGTAGTTGTCCGCGCTGATATGCTTACGCAGCGTCTCCTCCACCTGCTCCACAGTCGCGGCGTTGACCTCGGCGATGTAGCGATGCACGTAATCCCAGCCGAGGTCGTAGAGTTCGATGTCCAGCAGCAGGCGGCCAATCCCCGCGCCGGTCTCCAGTTGCAGGGGTAGGCTGCCGGTGAAGAAACTCTTGGTGTCGGCTAGCTCCTGCTCCTGCACGGGGCGGTCGCCGAGAATGCCGTGCATCTCCTCTAGGATACCCTCAATCGCGCGGTCGAGGTTGGCGGGGTTGACCCCCGCACGTACCGTCCATGCCCCCTGCCCAAAGCCGCCCTCTAGGTTGCTGAGGCAATAATAGGCCAGCCCCTGTCGGTCGCGCACGTTCTCGCCCAGCCGCCCGTACAGTCCCAGCCTGCCGAGGATATAGTTGCCAATCGCAAAGGGGATGTAGTCGGGGTGCTTACGGGGGATGCTAGGGAAGCCGAGGATGAGGTCGGCTTGGGTCTTGCCCGGTATCTCGCTGACCACCTTCTGTGCGCCCCTCAGCGGCTCTACGGTTGGCACTTCGTTGCTAGGCTTGTCCACACCCGATTTGTCGCTCTGCCAATCTCCCAATGCCTTCTGTAGCTCGGTAAGGGCATCGGCAGGCTCGATGTCCCCAACAATCACCACCGTACACGTGTCGGGCCGATAGTAATCGCGGTAGAACTTCAGCATATCATCGCGGCTGATTTGGCTGACCGTCTCGATGTAGCCCGCCGTGCTGTAGTGGTAGGGGTGGCTGGGGTGGTAGGCCAGTTCGTTGAACTTGCGCCCCGCTACGCTGCCAGTATCGTTCTCCCGCTCCTTCAGTCCAGTGAGCAGGTTGCCGCGTAGCTTCTCGATCTCATCGGCGGGGAAGGTCGCCGCGGTGAGCATCTCGGCGACGAGGCCCAGCATGGTGGGAAAGTCCTCGCGCAGCGACTTGCCACCTACCTCGGCATAGTGTCGTCCACTGCCTGCGCCCACGCTGAAGGCCAAATCATCGGTCAATTCGTTAATCTCCGCGAAGCTGTGTCGCGCCGTGCCTCGCCGTAGCATCGCGGATACGTACCCGGCCAAACCCGCCTGCGCGGGATGCTCGTATATCGAACCGGCCCGCAACGCCGCGGTGATGCTTACGCTGGGCACGTCGTGCTTGGGGTAGATGAGGGCAACGATACCGTTGGGCAGCACACGGCGGGTGATGTTCGCCTCGTCCAGCCGCGCCAATGCCGTAGCATGGGAGGAGGCTTGAGGTTTGAGGTTTGAGGTTTGAGGTTTGAGGTTTGAGGTTATGAATTATGTTATATCAAACGTTTATGTTCATCCCCGCGCCCAATGTGATATTATCCACTTATGCACGGCTTCGTTTTCCAGCATCAACTGCGCGGCAAGAAGTTGCTGGGCGACAGGGCAGAGGCGATTCGCCCCATCCGCATCAAGATAGGAGAGGGTGAAGAACTTCGGGGGTCTGGGGTAAGCCCCCAGCTGATGACGGGCAGATAAGCTATTGTAACTAAGCCGATGGTGGGCGCGATGTCGCACCGGGTGATTGAGAGGGCAAGTCAGCCATATCTACCTTCACCAGCTGGGGGCTTACCCCCAGACCCCCGGTTGCACCGCTGCCGCGCGGTCAATCCCCACCGCTAAGGCGGCCACTCTTAACTTGAAGCGGATAGGCGAAGGCTCATCGCCCCTACGTCAGCGGGGTTGGGCAGGGCGGATGCGATTCGCCCCTACGTCAGCGGGGTCGCTTTGCACTCTGAGACGGTAAGATGGGCGGCTATGCAGAAGCACGCATTCTGCATTCTGCAATCAAGACAATCTGCAATCTGCAATCAAGATGAGGGGTGATATAGTGCAACTTACCGGCGTGTGGCTGGCGGCGGCTAGCTTCCTATCAATCTGGTGGGGTCATGTGGGGGTGCGCTGGGTCGAGGCGCACAGCCGCCGGATTGGGCCGCCCATGGCTGCGCTGCTGCTGGCGGCGGTGGGGCTGAATGTGGCCGCGCTGCTGTCCGACAATCTGGCAATCGGCGGGGCTGGCAGCGTGGTGGGGTTCAGCCTGTTTTGGGATGCCATCGAGGTGTATCGCCAGCAGTGGCGGGTAATACACGGCCATGCCCCTGCCAACCCGCGCAACCCCCGCCATGCCGCCTACCTTGCCGCCGGTATGGGCCGCACCGACGACCCCCTCAAGCGTGAGCCGCAGGGCGAGCCAATCCACGCCCTGCACGACCGCCCCCTCTGCAACCCCTGCACCGGCAGCCCCTGCCTCGTCTGCCCCCCGGCGCAAGGGCAACCAGAAGTTCGCCCGCCGCCAAGCCGCCCATGCCCAAATCATCGCCCAGCTATCGGAGGTGGAGCGATGAGCCTGACCATCCCCTACAATCTACAAGCTATCATCTACTATCTATCCTCCCTGAATTGGGCCGCCCTCGCCATCGGCTGCTTCTCGCTGGGCATCATCGGCCTCGGCTTCTTCTGGGTGATTAGGGTAGAATATCGGCTCGGCTACTTGTGGTGGCCTTACGCGCTCGGCCTCGGCCTGCTGCTGATAGTCGGCTCACTATTCGTTGGCGATGCCGGTTACGCCGCGCTGCTGGGGGTGGCGGGAGCCTCGTTCATCTGGGGGGCGACCGAATTGAAGGAGCAGGCGGTGCGCGGCGAGATCGGCCTGTTCCCCTTCAACCCCCGCCCCAAGCCCAATCCGCCGGGGGTGAAGTGGATTAAGCGCATCAAAGCACCCCACCTGTGAGATTAAAGATTAAAGCACTATCTTTGCATTTATGACGAAGGACAACCAGCCAACGGATTGAAAAAACGGATAAACGGATTAGGGCGGTGGCAAGCGCAGCCTAATGACGTAGGGGCGAATCGCATCCGCCCTGCCCAACTGCGTAACTCCTAGATTAAAGAGAAGTAGGGATGCTTTAATCTGCATCCCTACTTCTTTCATCTTTCGTCTTTCATCTTTCGTCTTTCATCTTTCGTCTTTCATCTTTTATCTTTTATCTCACCAGATTGCCCTTGCCAACCCATAAGCCCATATTGTACAATAACCAATAACTCGCAACGGCGCGGGCATCGGTATCAACCAGCATTGTAGGGGCGGGTGGCCCTCGTCCAATAGCAAAGGAGCGAGCAGCAGTGAACAGTTTTACCGGCCTGCCTAATGCGGAGGATGCGTTCGCCGCCAAGTTTGGGATGGAGGGATTGACCTTCGATGATGTGCTGCTGCTGCCCGCCGCCAGCGACATCCTGCCCAAAGATGCCAGCACCGCGACCGTGTTTACCCGCGACATCGCCCTGAACATCCCGATTGTCAGCGCGGCGATGGATACCGTGACCGAGGCCCGTCTGGCCATCGCCCTTGCGCGGGAGGGGGGGCTAGGGGTCATCCACCGCAACTTGAGCATCGAGGAGCAGGTAGCCGAGGTGGACAAGGTGAAGCGCAGCGAGGCGGGCATGATTGTAGACCCCATCAGCCTCACCCGCGACCACCCCCTGCGCGATGCGGTCGCCCTCATGGAGCATTACCACATCAGCGGGGTGCCGATTACCGATGCGGGCAACCACCTCGTCGGCATCCTCACCAACCGCGACATCCGCTTCGCCGAGGATTCGGACATGGATGGGCCGATTGACGAGTACATGACCAGCACTAACCTGATTACCACCACGGTGGGCACCACCCTAGAGCAGGCCCAGAGCATCCTGCGGCGGCACAAAATCGAGAAGCTGCCGGTAGTGGATGAGAACATGGTGCTGAAGGGGCTGATTACGGTCAAGGACATCCAGAAGAAGCAGCGTTATCCGCTTGCCACCAAGGATAGGCGCGGGCGGTTGCGTTGCGCCGCCGCAGTGGGGGTGGGGGCGGATGCCGAGGAACGCGCCCTCGCCCTCGTCGCCGCCGGGGTGGACGTGCTAGTGGTGGACACCGCGCACGGCCACTCTATCAACGTCATCCGCATGGTCAATCGGCTGAAGGGGCGGGTCAGCATCCCCATTGTGGCGGGCAACATCGGCACCGCGGACGCGACGGTTGCGCTCATCGAGGCGGGGGCGGATGCAGTCAAGGTGGGAATTGGGCCGGGTTCGATTTGCACCACGCGGGTGGTGGCGGGGGCGGGCATCCCTCAAATCACCGCGATTTGGGAGTGCAGCAACGCTGCGGCCCGCTACGGCATCCCGGTGATTGCCGACGGTGGCATCCAGTACAGCGGCGACCTCGCCAAGGCGTTGGCAGCAGGGGCGGACACGGTGATGCTGGGCAGCCTGCTGGCGGGGGTGGACGAAAGCCCCGGCGACATCGTGCTATATCAGGGCGAACGATTCAAGGAATATCGGGGCATGGGCAGCCTCGGTGCGATGAAGCAGCGCAGCTACTCCAAAGACCGCTACTTCCAAGAGGAGGTAGAGAACCTCAGCAAGTTTGTGCCAGAGGGCATCGAGGGGCGGGTGCAGTACAAGGGGCCGCTTGCCAACCTCATCTACCAGCTAATCGGCGGCCTGCGACAGGGGATGGGCTACGTGGGGGCGCACGACATCGAGCAATTGAAGCGCAATACCCGCTTCATCCGTATCACCAGTGCGGGCCTGCGCGAGAGCCACCCCCACGACATCACCATCACTAAGGAAGCCCCCAACTATGGCCGCAAGTGATTACCCGGCGGGCATGGGCATAAATCCCTTCCCCGACCCCCCCAGCCTCGACCCCGCGTTCGACCCCCCCTTCTTCCACGCAGCGGGGCCGACCGGGGTGGTGCTGGTACATGGCTTCAGCAGCGGGCCGAGCCAGATGCACGACTTCGGCAACTTCCTCGCCGCGGTAAATGTGACCAATGTGGGGGTGCTGCTAGCGGGACACGGGACCAACCCGGAAGATATGCGCCCCACCACGTGGCCGGACTGGTACGCTTCGGTGGAGCGCGGCTACCAGCAGCTACGCGATTATGGTTGCCAGCGCATCTTCGTGGCGGGCCTCAGCCTCGGCGGCACGTTGGCCTTGCATCTTGCCGCCAATCGCGCGATAGATGGGGTGGTGGTCATCAACGCGCCCATCTACCTGCCCCAGTTCATCAAGGGGGCGATTAGCCTGCTAGGCGGGGCGATACCCTACCTGAACAAGGTGTTCAGCGATGTGCGCGACCCCGATGCGCGGACGCGACAGCGCGGCTACACCCGCACCCCGGTGGAGTGCTACAGCAGCCTGATAGACTTCCTCACTATCGTGCGCGGCGAACTGCCCCGCATCAACCACCCCGCGCTGGTGATGTACTCGCGCAACGACCATGTGGTGATGACCCCCAACAGCCACCACATCTACTCCCGCCTCGGCAGCCTCGACAAACGGCTGATTGTGTTGCAGCGCGGCTACCACGTGGCGACCGTAGACTACGACAAGGGCGACGTGTTTGCCCGCAGCCACGACTTTATGCTGCGCCATGGGGCGGTGGGGGTCAAGTCGCTGACCGACAAAGGAGAGTTAAAGATGAGGAAAGTTGTTGTTACCATGTACCTGACCCTCGATGGGGGCAATGAACTGTTTGCCGCTTTGCTCTGTATCTTACTAAGAACCATTCATCCAACAATCTAAAATCTACAATTGGAAAACTCATGGACCATACCCTGTGGGATGAAGCCTTCCTGCACAAGATTGAGCAGCTAAGTTTGGTCAGCCGCCGGCGCAGGATGGGGCGGCTGGCGGGGGCGCGACGTAGCCCCAAGCGCGGCTCGTCGGTGGAGTTCGCCGACTATCGCAACTATACCGCCGGTGACGACCTCCGCCAACTGGACTGGAACATCTATGCGCGGCTGGAGAAGCTGTTCGTCAAGCTGTTCGAGGAGGAGGAGGACATCACCGTCCACGTGCTGGTAGATGCCAGCCGTTCGATGGACTGGGATGGCCTGTACGCGGCGCAGACGATTGGTGGCATGGACCAGCCCCGCTTGCACACGGGGGGCAAGTTCCGCTACGCCCGCCGCATCGCTGCCGCCTTCGCCTACATCGGCCTCACCAACCTCGACCGCGTGTGGCTGGGGGCGATACGGGGCAGCGCGGTACAGCGCGTTGGCCCACTGCAAGGCCGCCACCAAGCCCTCACCATCCTAAACTTCCTCGAACACCTCACCGCCGAGGGTGACACCGACCTCAGTGCCGCCCTGCGCGGCTACGTGGTGCGCCAGAGGCAGCCGGGGTTGTGCTATCTGGTCAGCGATATGCTCAGTCCCACCGGCTCGTTGGACGGCCTCCGCGCCTTGCAGAGCGCGGGCTACGAGGTCAATCTGATACACGTGCTAGACCCCGCCGAGGTCAACCCCCTGCTCGCTTTGGGCGGCGACCTGCGCCTGCGCGACATCGAAACCGGGCAGGAGGAGGAGGTCAGCGTCGAACCCAGCACTATCACTGTGTACGAGGAACGCTACACCGACTGGCAGCGGAGCATCGCCGAGTTCTGCACCCAGCGCACCATCCCCTACATCATGGCGACCACCGATGTGCCGTTCGAGGACCTGATTTTGCACTACCTGCGGCGGCGGGGACTGCTGGCGTGAGGTTTGAGGTTTGAGTTTTGAGCAGAAGGTAAAGTGATGGGCATACTAAACGGGCTGGCGTTGGCTCTGCTGGCGTTGGCGATACCGATTATCATCCTATATATGTTGCGGCTGCGGCGGCGCGAGGTCATCGTCAGCAGCCGAATGCTGTGGACGCGCATCCTGCAAGACAAGCAGGCCAACGTGCCGTGGCAGCGGCTGCAACGCAACCTGCTGATGTTCCTGCAACTCGGCCTGCTGGCTCTACTGGTGTTCGCCCTTGCCCGCCCCTTTGTCGAAGTGGCGACCGCGGCGCGGGGCAACATCGTGGTGCTGCTCGATGCCTCGGCCAGTATGCAGGCCACCGATGTCCCGCCCAACCGTTTCGCCGTTGCCCAGCAGAAGGTCAGCGACCTGATTGACAGCCTCGGCGCGAGCGATAAGATGACCATCATCAGCGTGGCCGCCAGCAACCGCACCCTGATTACCGCCTCGGACGACAAGGCCGCCCTACACGCCGCGCTGAGTAGCACCAGCGTGACCAATGGCAGCACCAACATGGCCGATGGCCTCCGCCTCGCCGCCAGCGTTGCCAGCCAAGCGCAGGACAGCGCGATTGTGGTGGTCAGCGATGGGGCGGTGGGCGACCTCAGCACCCTGCCCCCCCTCACCGCCAGTGTGCGCTACATCCCGATTGGTGGCGGCAGCGACAACAACCAAGCGATTACCGCGCTGGCGGTACGCGATGGGCCGAACGGCCCGCAGGCACTAGTCGGCCTCGCCAATTTTGGCAGCGTGGCCGCCACCGGCATCCTCACCGTCAGCGTAGATGGGCAGCTTTGGTCGTCGCAGCAGGTGGGGCTGGGGGCGGGGCAGCACAGCAGCGTGGTAGTGAACGACCTGCCGCGCACCACGCAGATAGTCAACGCCCACTTCAGCAGCAAGGACAGCCTCGTCGCCGACGATACCGCCGCCGCGCTTCGCAGCAACGCACAGCCGTCCAAAGCCTTGCTCATCAGCGATGGCAACCTATTCATCGAGAAGGCGATGGCCCTGCTGCCCAACATCCAACTGGACAAGGTCAAACCCGCCGACTTCACCAGCAGCGCGGGCTACGATTTGGTCATCTACGATGGGCCGCGCCCGGTGATGCCTGCGGCGATTAACACCAGCCTGCTGGTCTTCAACCCCGCCCCCTTCCTCAAACCCAACGGTCAGGTGGGCACTGGCGACCCTAATGACCCCGCCACCGATGCCTTCAACGTGACTGGGCGGCTGGAATATCCCCAAATCGGCGCGGTACAGGTCAACGACCCGATTATGCGCTATGTCAACCTGAACGCGGTGCAGATTTCCACTGCCCGCAAGATGACCCTGCCCACATGGGCGCACCCCCTCGCCCTCGACCGCGACGGCAACCCGCTCATCTTCGCGGGCAGTCAAGATGGGCGGCGCATCGCGGTGTTCGCCTTCGATTTGCACAACTCCACCCTCCCCTTGCTGGTCGCCTACCCCTTGCTGATGAGCAACGTGGTCAACTACCTGACCTCCAGCCAGACGGTGGCCGCCGACCTGCCCGCCAGCCTGAAGCCGGGGGAGGCGATTATCACCCCCGCCCAGACCGATGCCACTCGTGTCTCACTGACCCGCCCGGACGGCCAACAGGTGGATTTGCCGATGGGCGGCGGGGTGATTAGCTACGGCGACACTCAACTGACCGGCATCTACAGCGTGCAGCAGTTCAGCCCTAGCGGAGCCTTGGGCCAGCCCAGCCGCTTCGCGGTTGACCTGTTCGACCCGCAGGAGTCCCGCATCGCCGCCCAGCCCAGCCTGAACATCGCGGGGCAGCAGGCGGGCGGGGCCAACGCCGCCACCAGTGAGCGCGAGTTCTGGCCGCTGATAGTGGTGGTTGCGCTGCTGCTGGCAGTGGTCGAATGGTGGATTTACTTCCGCGGTCGCCGACTGCCCCGCTTTGGCCGCCCCTCGGCCACTTCCTGAAGTTTTCTACACCATTATCCACCTACTTTCCACATAGGGGGGGTCGCGGTACACGCTCATTTTGGGGCCGCGCGTCCGCTTTTTCCCCCAGCTTATCCACCGTTGTGGATAACTCGTTTTTCCACATTACCATCACCTTACCCCGTTTTTATGTCGAGTCGGGGGCAGGGAGCGGCAGATTTGTCCCCCTTTTACCCCAGTTTTGCACCGCGACGGTGGATAAGCCACTATTTTTAGCAATCTTGCTAACACAATATCTTGTACCCTAACTCCGATGACCCACAATAATCCCTAGATATTGCGGTATTATTGCCAAACTATGCACAAGGCGCGGTGGAAAAGTGGAAAACTTATTTCAACCTCACTTACCGAAAATCAGGGATAGTGATGACACGACTCGCCATTGCATATAAGCAAATGTTATGGATATTGGCCGCTCTGTGGCTTGCAAAAGCGGGGATGTAGTGGTATCATCTTATACACTTTCGCGGTTTTCCCGCTCGGAGGATGGCGAAATGAGGGCAACATGATTATGTAAAATTACCGACCCGCTCAGTTGGTGGAAGGCGGAGCATCAATCAGTAAGGGGTGGTAATATGAACGCCAAACAAGTGTGGCAAGCGGCTCTGGGGGAACTGGAAGCGCAAGTGGATAAAGGCACCTACGGCCTGCTTGCCAGTTCTGATATAATAGGGATGCGTGAGGATACCATTCTGGTCGGGGTGGCGAACAGCTACACGGTGAATTGGCTGGAGCGCAAGGTGAACACCGAAGTGGCCGCCTCGCTCGCCAACATCCTCGGCTATGACGTGGGGGTACACTTTGTGCTGCGCGGTGGAAGTGAGAACAATGCGCCGGGAGATGAGTGGGCGGGGGCAGCGGCGATGCCGCTACGCACCCCCGACATTTGGACGCGGCCCGAAGGCCCGGCCATAGTCAACAAAGCTAAAGAGAGAGGTAAGGGTAAGAATATGCGTGGCAACTCTAACGACGATGAGCCTGAGGGTAATGGCTATTCCGGCTTCTATGAACCGCCGGGCACGGCCCGCAACAACCGCAGCACCACCGTGCGGCGCGGCGGCAACGGCTATAGCGGTGGCAACACCTATAGCAACGGTTATAGCAATGGTAATGGTAATAGCAACGGTAGCGGCTACGGGGGCGGCAACGGGGGTGGTAGCGGCTACGGCAACGGCAATGGGGGTGGCTATCGCCCCAATAACGGCGGCTACACCCCTACCCCCCGCCCCCGACGGCAGTCGAGCAGCGATTTCGGTCGTCAGCTGGAGTTCAGCATGGACGACTCGCAACTCAATCCCCGCTACGTGTTCGAGGATTTTATCATCGGTAGCTCCAACCGCCTCGCCCATGCCGCCAGTATGGCGGTGGCGGCC